>DASZFE010000163.1:0-7287 GCA_035940155.1 Solirubrobacteraceae bacterium
TCTCGGGGGCGTCGGCGAAGGGCCAGTGACCGCTCGCGGGCAACACGTGCACCTCGGCCGAGGGGAACGCGTCGCGCTGACGCGCCGCGTAGGAGGAGGGCAGGTAGGCGTCGTGCTCTCCCCAGATGACCAGGGCGGGCACGTCCCGCGGAGCCATCAGCGCGATGAACTCGCTCGCGCCGGCTCCGGGATCGTCGGTGGCCCGGTAGAGGGCGAGCACGGCGCGGCGGGTGCGCCGGTCGTAGTGGTCGTACATGCGATCCAGGAACTCGCGCGGCAGTCCCCGCGGCTCGCCGCGGCCCACGAGCCAGCGAAAGGCACGGCGGGTCGCGGTCGCCTGGAAGAGCTCGCCCAGGACCGGGGTGCGCCAGACGCGAGCGAGGGAGTGCCAGCGATAGCCCGGCAGCACGCCGATGTCGATCAGCGTGATGCTCGCGAGCCTGGACGGGTTCGATGCCGCCCAGGCCAGACCGATCGGGCCGCCGAAGTCGTGCAGGACGAGGTGTACGCGCTCGATGCCGAGCATCCCGATGACCTCCCCCAGGAACGCGGCGTAGCTCTCGACGGTGTGGCGGAAGCCGGCCGGCGCCTGCGTGTCGCCGAAGTCGGGGAGGTCGAAGGAGACGGTCCGCAGATGCTCGCCGGCGGCCGCCACGAGCGACTCCCAGTCATCCGCGGAGCCGGGGTTCCCGTGCACAAAGACCACGGCCTCGCGCGCGTCCTGCGGCCCGGCCAGGATCGCGCGCGCCTGGATCCCGCCGACGTCGAGGCGCGTGCGCCGCGCGCCGCTCATCGCGTGCTCTCCGGAGAGCCGCCGCCGGCCGGCGTGGAGACGTGGCCCCCCACGGCGCGCGATCGCCCGCCGCCGCGCCCAGCGAGCGCGTGGCGCGCGTTGACCAGCACCGCGCGCGGCACCGAAGAGGTGAGCATCCGCGTGGGCCCGATGTTGCGCGTCCCGAACGCCTCGAAGGTCCTCGCCAGGCGCTCGTCGCGACCGGCCGCGGAGAAGAGCAGCCGCTCACCGCGGTTGAGCTTCCGTCCGCTGGCGTAGTCGTAGATCATCGCGGCGTGGCCGCGCAGCCCGCGGGCATGGCGGCGGCGGTAACGCTTCAGGCCCTGCTCCAGTGGCTCGGTTCCAAGCAGCGCCGGAGCGACGCTGTCGGCGAGCCACTCGGCGGACTGGAAGGCCCAGCCGCAGCCCACCCCCCACAGCGGGTCGATCGCCAGCGCAGCGTCCCCTACGAGCGCGAGGCCAGGGGCGGTCGGGGCATAGGCGACGTTGGTCATGTCGAGCTTGCCCTGGACCTGTTCGACCAGGCGCGAGGCGCGGATCGGCGGGGCGTCGGGCACGGCGGCCACGGACTCGATCAGGGTCTTGGCGGGGTCGCCGCGGAACTCGGGCAGGCGCTCCTTGGCGGGCATCACGGCGTAGAACGTGAGGCCGTTGTCGGTCGGGAAGCAGGCCGCCATGTCCGGGTCGAGCAGCCACAGCGAGGCGTCTGGCGCACCGGCCGGCGCCGGCCCTTCGAAGTAGCCGCCATAGGCGAAGCGCCCGTGGGGAACGCTCTTCTTGCGCACCCCCGCCAGCTTGGCGACGCGCGAGTCGCGCCCGTCAGCGCCGACGACGAGCCGCGCGCGCAGCGTGAGCGTCTCGCCGTGGGAGTCGCGCGCCTTCACGCCGCGTACCGCATCTCCCTCGCGCACGAGCTCGTGCGCGGTGTGCCCGAGGATCAACTCCACGCCAGGGGTCTCGGCCGCCACGGAGCGGATCAGCGGGTCCAGGCGCTCGCGGCGCAGGTTGACCCCGCTGGGCACCGAGCTCTCGGCGGGTGGCTCGATCCACCCCCAGCGAGCCCAAATGCGCGCGCGCGAGCGCACAGCCCCAGCCTCCATCATCGGCTCCAGCAGGCTCATCCTTTCCAGCGTGGGCACGGCCGAGGACTGGATGTAGTGAGAGCAGATCCGCTTGAACGCGCTCGCGTCAGGGCGCTGCTCGACGAGCGCCACGCGCGCGCCCGCGCGGGCGAGGAGGATCGCCGTGGCGCAGCCCGCGAGGCTCGCGCCGACGATCGCCGCGTCATAGTCTCCGGCACCGGAGAAGGTATCGGTGTCCGTTGTACGTCCTGAGTCACCCATGTCAAATCAGCTCCTCGGTCGCAGGGCGCCGTCGAGGTCGGCGTGCGCCTTCTATAGTTCGATTCGAACTATACAGGACGAACCATGAAAAGCAAATCGATCCGTCTCACGAGCACCTCCTACGCCGTCCTCACGCTGCTCGACCTGCTCGGGGAGGCGACCCCGTATCAGCTCAAGCAGGCGCTCGTGCGCTCGATCGAGAACTTCTGGCAGGTGCCGCACACCACCTTCTACGACGAGCCGACGCGGCTCGCCAAGGAAGGTCTGCTCTCAGCCAGCCAGGAGGCTGGCGGACGCCGGCGCAAGCTCTACGCGCTCACCGACGCGGGGCGTCGAGCGCTCCGCGAATGGGCCGACTCCCCCGGGGCGGCGCCGCCGCAGTACCGCGACGAAGGAATGCTGAAGGTCTTCGCGGGCGCCGACCCACAGGTCGTCTACGGGGAACGCGGCGACTGGCATCGGGCCAAGCTGGCCGAGCTGCAGGGTTACCTGGAGAACCTGCGCGCAGGAGAAGAGGGAACGCCCGAGGAGCGGTGGCGCGGCGCCGAAAGGACGCTCGTCGCGGGTATCGACTACCACCGTCACATGCTCGACGCCATCGAACGCTTCGTCGAGGGCAGCGCGTAGCGACGTCTGACGCCGTACAGCGTGCCGCGCTCCGCCGCCGGGCGCCCCGCCGCGTGGGCCGCAGCGATGAGCTCCTCGGGGTCGAGCTTCGTCCCGTGGTAGCTGCCCGCCAGGCGGCTGATCGACTCCTCCATCAGCGTCCCCCCGAGGTCGTTCACCCCCCAGCGCAGCGACTCGGTGGCGGCGTCGAGACCCATCTTCACCCAGGATGCCTGGAGGTTCTGGATCGTCCGGCCCAGGGCCAGACGGAAGACCGCGGTGTGCTTCAGGTTCTCCTCCCGAGAGATCTCCTCCACGCCGTGCGTCCTGCCCAGGAGCGTCTGGAAGGGGATGAAGGAGAGCGGCACAAACTCCGTGATCCCGCCCGTGCGTTCCTGCAGCTCGCGGACGACCCGCATGTGCTCCGCGAGCTCCCACGGCTCCTCGATGTGGCCGAACATCACCGTCGCCGTCGAGCGCAGGCCGGCCGCGTGGGAGGCCTCGACGATCTCCACCCACCGCGCCACCGGGAGCTTGTTCGGGCTGATCCGTTCCCGCACCCCGTCGTGGAGAACCTCCGCGGCGGTCCCCGGCGTCGAGCCCAGGCCCGCCTCCCTCAGGTGCGCGAAGACCTCCGCGGGGGGCAGGTGAGAGATGTCGCACATGTGCGCGATCTCCATCGGGCTGTACGCGTGCAGGTGCAGCTCCGCGCCCGCCCCCGCCGCGGTCGCCTTCGCCAGGCGTAGCCAGCCCAGATAGTCCTCCAGCTCCCAATCCGGATGGATCCCCGACTGGATGCACAGCTCGCTCGCCCCGTACTCGATCGCCTCCAGGACCCGCCCCACGAACTCCTCCTCCCCGTGCTCGTAGGCCTCCGGCGAGCGCCTGCCCTGCCCGAAGCCGCAGAACGCGCACCCCACCGTGCACACGTTCGAGATGTTGATGTTCCGGTTCACCACGAACGTCACCCGATCCCCCGCGAGCTCCGCCCGCAGCTCGTCGGCCGCCCCCCGCAGCCCCTCGATCGCCTCCGGGCGCCGCTCCGCAAACATCGCCGTCAGCTCCTCCGGTGTCAGCCGCTCGCCGGCGCGCCCCCGCTCGATCGCACCCGAGACCAAGTCCGACCGGATCGCAAACGGCGGCTCACGCCGGCCCGAGCCCCGCCGGGGGATGAAGGACCAGTACCTCGCCTTGATCGTGTCCATCACCCCGCGCGCGACCCAATCCGAATCGATGTACCGCGGATACACGCACAGGCGCTCCGTCAGGGCATAGCCCTCCCCCCGCAGCCGCTTGCGCACCTCGTGCGGGGACGGGAACGGGTGCTCCGGGGAGATGTGGTCCCCGTTCGCCGACAGCCCCCCCAGGTCCGTCGCGCCCGCCCCCACCAGCTCCACCCACCAGTCCGCCAGGTTCGGCGGGACCTGGACCCCCACGTCCGGCATCAGGTCGCGGGTGTAGGCGATCAGGTCCCTCATATCCCCGATCCCCACCGGCGCCCCCGACCGCGCCCACTCCGGCAGGGGGAGGCTCGGGCGGCCCTCCGCGATCCCCGTCCGCCAGTACTCCCGCGCCGCCCCCTCCGCGATCTCCGCCGGCTCCTGGCCGTAGTAGCGCTCGTGCGGGACGAAGTTCTGGAGGATCACCTCCTGGACGTGCCCGTGCTCGGCGTGCAGCGCCGCGATCGCCTCAAGCGACGCGATCCGCTCCTCCACGCTCTCCCCGATCCCCACCAGGATCCCCGTCGTGAAGGGGATCCGCTCCTCCCCCGCCGCCCGGATCATCTCCAGCCGCACCCGCGGGTGCTTCGTCGGCGAGCCCGCGTGGACCGTCCCCATCAGCCGCTCGGAGATCGACTCCAGCATCAGCCCCTGCGAGGCCGTCACCTCGCGCAGGCGCCGCAGGTCCTCGCGGTCGACCACCCCGATGTTCGTGTGCGGCAACAGCCCCCGCTCCAGCGCCCGTTCGCACGTCCACACCACGTACGACGTGAAGTCCCCGTGCCCGTACTCCTCAAGGCGCGCCCTCACCCCCGCGTTCACCTCCGGGCGCTCCCCCGTGAGCACCAGCAGCTCCTTGATCCCCCGTCGCGCCGCGCCGTCGATGATCTTCAGGACTTCCTCCGGCGCGTACAGGTGCGGCCGGTGGGTCGCGAAGGCGCAGTACTTGCAGTAGCACCGGCACGACCGCGACAGCGACAGCGTCAGGTTGCGCGAGTAGGTGACCCGCCGAGACATCGTCCGAGTGTATGCGCTCGCCCGCCCACCCCCGGCGGCCCGCCTGACGCCCCTTTGCCGCGCCGCCCGCAAATCCGTCCGCGCGCCCGATAGGGTTCCAGCCATGCACCAGGACACCCTCCGCCGCGCCCTCGCCGAGTTCATCGGGACCTTCACCCTGATCTTCGTCGGCGCCGGGTCGATCATCGCAGCCCACACCATCGAAGACCCCTCGCTGATCGGGATCGCCATCGCCCACGGCCTCGCGATCGGCGTCATGGTCGCCGCCTACGCCCGCATCTCCGGCGCCCACTTCAACCCCGCCGTCACCCTCGGCTTCCTCCTCACCCGCAGGATCAAGCCCGCCCTCGGCCTCGTCTACTGGGTCGCCCAGCTCGCCGGCGCCACCCTTGGGGCGCTCCTGCTCGAGGGGCTCCTCCCCAGCGCCAACGTCGACGCCGTCAACCTCGGCGTCCCCGCGCTCGGCCACGGCGTCCACGCCGCCGCGGGGGCCACCATCGAGGGCATCCTCACCTTCCTCCTCGTCACCGTCGTCTTCGGCACCGCCGTCGACGAGAAGGGCGCCTTCAAGTCGATCGCCGCCCTCGCCATCGGGCTCACCATCACCATCGACATCCTCATCGGCGGCCCCTTCACCGGCGCCGCCATGAACCCCGCCCGCGCCTTCGGCCCCCAGCTCGTCGGCGGCTACTGGACCGACGGCTGGGTCTGGTACGTCGGCCCCCTCCTCGGCGGCGGGCTCGCCGCCCTCGTCTTCGACTTCCTCTACCTGCGCCCCACCGCCCCCGAGCCCGTCGGCACCGCGGAGAGCGGCGTGCTCGAGCCGGGGATCGGCAAGGCCTCCGCCAGCTGAGCTGGCCGCGCTCGCACAGGCCCTATCCTCCCCGGCGATGCTCCACGCCTCGCGCGTCTACCTCGCCCGCCACGGCCAGACCGCCTACAACCACGAGGGTCGCTTCCAGGGGCAGCTCCCCGTACCGCTCGACGAGACCGGCCGCGCGCAGGCCGTCGAACTGGCCGAGCACGCACTCGGGTACGGCTTCGCCGCCCTCTGGTCCAGCCCCCTCCTCCGCGCCCGTGAAACCGCCCACGTCGTCGCCGAGCGGATCGGCCTCGAGCCCCGCGAGGACCCCCGCCTCATGGAGACCGACGCCGGCCACTGGACCGACCGCACCTTCGCCGACGTCCAAGCCGAAGCCCCCGACGCCTTCGCCTCCTTCGCCGCCGGAGACCCCGACTTCGCCTTCCCCGGCGGCGAGTCCTTCGCCAAACAGGAGCTCCGCGTCGCCGCCGCCCTCGCCGACGTCGAACTCGGGGAGCTCCCCGCCCTCGTCGTTTGCCACGGCATGGTCATCCGCGCCGCCCTCTCCGGGCGCGCCGGGCACTGGCTCTCCCACGCCGAGCGCGTCCCCAACGGCGCGCTGATCCCGCTCGACCCCGCGCAGGCCCCCTACGGCGACTTCGGGAGCGCGGGGGCCACGCGGGCGAGCTGAGGTCGGGGGCGACTCGCCGTCGGCCCCGCCCAGAGCCGGCTGACTCGCTACCCGCCCGCGAGCCGCTCCACGAGCGCCGCGCCCTCGCGCGCCATCCGCGAGCGGGGCACCACAAGGTCGCACCCGGCATCCAGGGCACGCTCGCGCGCGGCCGGGTCCACATGGGCGTAGAAGGCCAGCGTCCGCGTCTCCCCCAGCTCGCCCCCCGCGATCAGCTCCCGAAGGAGTCCCACGCCATCGGGCTCGGTGACGGTGAGGTCGAGGATCAGCACCTCGAAACCCTCCCCACCCCTCAACAGCGCCCGCACGCGCGCGCAGTCCCCGGCCAGCTCGACCTCATGGCCCGCCCCGAGGAGCATCCCCTGGACGCGGGAGCCGAAGAGGAGGTCGGGAATCAGGGCCAGGACGCGCGCCATTGGCGATCCCCGCCCGGCCTACTGCGCGCGCAGGCGGCGGTGCTCCTCGCGGACCGAGTAGGGGCGGCCCCACATCTGCGTCACCTCGACCCGCCCCGAGCGGACCTCCCGCACGGCCAGCTCCCCCTCGATCCCCGCCTCGTCGAGCAGGCGCAGGGTCCCGTGAACCGTCGGCGCCGCCGCCGCGTGGCCGAAGCGGTGCGCCACCAGCAGGCGCCAGTGCCAGTCGTACTTCGAGTACGGCTGCGCGTTGCAGGTCACGAGCAGCGTCGCGGCTTCGACGTAGCGGCGCTCGTCGAAGATCCTCAGATCAAACTCGAGGTTGGTCCAGTCGTCAGGGAGCGACTCGACGATCTCCGTGAAAGTGTCGGCCAGAGCCATCGCGCGGAACAGTAGCGA
>DASZFE010000164.1:0-5386 GCA_035940155.1 Solirubrobacteraceae bacterium
CCGCGGCAGTACCGCGCCTCCCTGGAGTCGATCGCTCGCCACGCCCACGAGCTACAGCGGGTGCTCGAGACGCTGCTCGCCTCCGCTCGCGCCGCGGCGCCCGGTGGGACGGAATCGAGCGACGCGCGGGAGTCCGCACAGCGCGCCGCCGCTCCCTTGCGCGAGACCCTCGCCGCAGAGGGCAAGTCGATCGAGCTCGTGTGCGCCCGGCCCCTCAGGATCGCCGCCGGGGCCGACGTCGTCGAGCGCATCCTCTCACCCCTGCTCGAGAACGCCGCCCGTTTCGCCCGAGAGCGGATCGTGCTCGACATACGCGCAGCCGACGGCGAGGTGGTGCTCGAGATCCGCGACGACGGTCCAGGCATCGACCCCGGCGACCGGGAGCGGATCTTCGACCCGGGCTTCCGCGGCGCCAAACCGCACACCGACCCACACGAGCCGCACACCGACGCGCATCTCGGAGCCGGGCTCGGCCTACCGCTCGCACGCCGTCTCGCACGCGCCGCCGGTGGCGATGTGCAGGCGGACAACCGCAACGACGGGGGCAGCTTCACCGTTCGACTCCCCGCCGGATGAACGCCGTCCTGTGGCTGTGTGAGAGTGAATCCGCCACCAACCGGATCCAAGGACGACCCGCGGACCCGAGCTATTGAAGGAGAGCCATGAGCGAGCCCGTCAAGACCAAGCACCATCTCAAGAAAGCCGTTCGCTTCAGTCCCAGCGAGATCAAGACCGCGATGGCCCAGGTCGAGGGCTTCAACGCGAAGTTCGCCGTCCTCATCACCGAAGGAGTCGGCACGATGGCCTGCGCCTACCTCTTCACCCTGATCGCCCTCACGAGCCTCCCGGCGATCCTGATCCAGGCCGGGGTCCTCTCCCAGCGCGACGTTCCCGCCTTCCTGACCAAGCCCGGCCTGATCCTCGTCGTCGCCTGGATCGCCCAGACCTTCATCCAGCTCGTCCTCCTCTCGATCATCATGGTCGGCCAGTCCGTCCAGTCGAACGCCGCGGACGCCCGCTCGGAAAGAACCTTCAAGGACACCGAGCAGATCCTCGACACCCTCGACCTCAAGACCGAGGGCGGCCTCAAGGCGATCCTCGACGCGATCGAAGGGCTCAAGGCCTGAGCGGGCCCACGCCGCAGGCCGCAACCCCCCGCCCACCCGGCGCTCGCGCGCGACCCGTTCTCTACCCTCCCCCCTGTGCGATCTCGCCGTCCGCGTACGGTCGCGTCGGGCGTGCTCGCGGCGCTCCTCTGCGCCGGCGCCCTCGCCACGGCCCCCGCTCGTGCGACCCCGACTCTGAGCTGGTCCGGGCCGCGCGCCGCCGACCCCTATGGTCTCCCGACGGGGATCGCGTGCGTCTCGACCTCGCTCTGCGTCGAGATCGACGCCTCGGGCTACGCGCTCACGAGCACGAACCCCTCGAGCCCCGAAGCACACTGGAGCGCCACCCAGATCGACCCCGGACACCAGCTCCGCGCGATCTCCTGCCCCGGCGAAAACCTCTGCATCGCCCTCGACGAAGCCGGCGCCGCCCTCACGAACACCACCCCCACCAACCCCGGAAGCGGCTGGCAGACGCGCGCGATCGACCCTTCGGGGAGCGCCCCGCTCGCGCTCTCCTGCTCCTCCCCCACGCTCTGCCTCGCCCTCGACGCGGGCGGCGAGGCGCTCGCAAGCGAAGACCCCGGCGGTCCCGCTCCGACGTGGAGCTCGACGGAGATCGACCCCGGGCACGAACCCCGCGCGCTCTCCTGCGTCTCCCCCACTCTCTGCCTCGCCCTCGACGCGGGCGGCGGGGCGCTCGCAAGCGAAGACCCCGCGGCCCCGACGCCGAGCTGGGCGGCGAGCCTCCCGGAGACATCCCCCTTCGCCCAGGGCTCGATCGCGTGCCTCTCCGAACGCTTCTGCCTGGCCCTCGACGTCCTCGGGCGCGTCCTCACGGCCTCCCTTCCGGCGACCCCGAAAGTACAGCCCGTCCAGAGCCCGCCGCCGAACCTCCCCCTGCCGCACCCGACGATCGCGGGCGTCCCCGCGGTCGGAGAGCGCCTGCACTGCGAACCGGGGGTCCCGACGACGAGCACCGCGACCCTCGCCTACGCCTGGGTCCGCGACGGCGCGCGGATCGCGGGCGCGGGGAGCTCGAGCTACCACGTGAGCTCCGCCGACGCCACCCACCACCTGCGCTGCGAAGTCACCGCCTCCGACGCCATGGGGAGCCAGGTCGGCGCGAGCGCCTACGTGGCGATCCCCGCCCAGGGCGTCCCCGTGGCCGTCGGGGAGACCACCGTCGACCTCGTTCGCGTCTCAGGCGCCCGCGTGAGCGTCTCCCTGACCTGCTCCCCCCGCGCCGCCGGGGAATGCGCGATCGCCCTGCGCCTCAGCGTCGTCGAGACGCTCCAAGGACGCCGTCTGCTGGCGATCTCCGCCGCCCGCGGGCACGGCGGCCGCCACGGGGGCTCCTCGGCCTCCTCACACGCCCGCAGGCTCAGGCTCTCACTCGGCGCCGCCAACCTCCGTCTGCGACCCGCCCAGCGGAGCACCGTGACGATCGCCCTCAACGCGACCGGCCGCGCCCTCCTCGCCCACGAGCGCCACATGACCGCGAGGCTCTCGATCAGCGGGACGGTCATCGGCGCGCTCGCCGCCTCCCTCCGGGACGGGCCCGTCACGTTCGCCAACCCATCGCGCATCTCATCTCATAAAAAGACACCCCACAGAAAATGAGGGTCCGGGGCCTCCTCGCTTGCGTCCTGGCCACGGCGCCGCTCCTGCTCGCCGGCGCCCCCGCCCGGGGGACGCTCACCCCCGCCCGGGCGATGCTCGCCCCGACCCCCTACATGGGCTGGGACACCTACTTCGCCTTCGGTGGCCGCTACAGCGAGTCCACCGTCCTCGAACAGGCCAGCGAGCTCCTGCGCAGCGGCCTCGCCCGCGAGGGGTACCGGTACGTCTGGCTCGACGCCGGCTGGTGGCAGGGGGCGCGGACGCGCTCGGGACAGATCGCCGTCGACCCCGCCCAGTGGCCCCACGGGATGCGCTGGCTCACGAGCGCCCTGCATGGCGCGGGCCTCCTCGCCGGGCTCTACACCGACGTGGGGAGCTCCGGCTGCGGCGGCCCCAACCAGGGCAGCTACGGCCACTACCAGCAGGACGTCGACACCTTCGCAGCCTGGGGCTTCGACGCCGTGAAGGTCGACTTCTGCGGGGGCATCCGGCGGCGCCTTGACCCCGCCTCCGCCTACGGGGCCCTCCACCGGGCGATCCTCCACGACTCCCCCCGCCGGCCGATGCTCCTCTCGATCTGCGACTTCCTCGAACCGGGACAGTACGAGAACGGGCTCTACACCGGCGAAGTCCCGACCTTCGGGGGCTCCGCCTTCGCCTCCTACGGCTTCGGCCCGAGCGTCGGGAACTCCTGGCGGACCGACACCGACGTCGGCTCCCCGGGCCACGTCACCTTCGCCACCGTCCTGCGCAACCTCGACGCCGACGCCGCCCACCCCGAGGCCGCCGGGCCGGGGCACTGGAACGACCCCGACTACCTCGGCCCCGACCAGGGCCTCACCCCCGCACAGTTCCAGACCCAGTTCGGCATGTGGGCCATCCTCGCCGCGCCCCTGATGATCAGCGCCGACCTCACGAGCCTCAGCCCCTCGAGCCGCGCGACGGTCTCCAACCGCGAAGTCATCGCCGTCGACCAGGACCCCGCGGGCATCCAGGGCACGCTCGTCTCATCGGCGGGCGCCGCGCAGGTGTGGGTGAAGCCCCTCCGCGACGGCTCCCGCGCCGTGGCCCTCCTCAATCGCGGCCCCGAAACCCTCGCGATCGCCACGAGCGCGGCCGCGGTCGGGATGGGCCCCGCAGGCGCCTATGAGCTCCGCGACCTCTGGACGGGCTCCACCCGGATGACCGCCGGCCCCATCGAAGCCGGCGTCCCCGGCGAATCGACCCTCCTCCTCCGCGTCCGCGCGCGGTGAGCGGCGCGGTAGGACCGCGAGGGCTCCTCGGCGCGCGGGGTCTGCGTCTTTATGCGGGACTTCGCCCTCGCGGGCCCTCAGCGACGCAGCGTCACGTGCGCCGTGCGCGTCAGCCTCGCGCCGTGCGGCGGGGTCAGCGAGATCCGCACGAGCACGCCCAGACGCCGATGACGGGCCAGGGCGCGCCTGCCGCGGGCGTCGAGCGCGACCGAGAAGGAGAGCCGTCCCGCGCCCGCGGAGGCCTCGAGGACGCGACCGACCCGACGCAGCGCGAAAGGCTGCGCGGAGGCGAGCGTCGCCGATGTCGCCAGCAGGTCGACCTCCAGGCGTGAGCCCGCGCGGGCGATCAGGACCGAGCCCCGGACGCTCGTGCCGCGCTGAAGGGCCGCGATTCGCAGCGAGCGACCCCGCAGGGAGTCCCGCCCCGAGCCCGGCGCACCCGGCACGCCGGCTTCGCCCGCGCCCACGGGCAAGGGTTCGGTGTAGGAGGGGTAGCCCCCGCCCCCGGCGCCTCCCGTGCTCCCACCACCGCCCGTCGTGCCGTGACCGCCCGGCGGCGGCGGTGGCGTCGTCGTAGTGGTGGTCGGAGGAGGCGGTGGCGGAGTCGTGCCCGTGGTCGTCGTCGTTGTCGTCGGCGGCGGGAGCGTGCTCTGGACGCGAATCGTGCCCGTCATCGAGTAAGGGTGGTGATCGCAGTGGAAGACGTAGGTACCGGGCGTGTTGAACGTGCAGCTTCCGCTCCAGCCTGATTTCGTCGGTTCATGTGGGAGCGGTGGCACCGAGCCGCTCGACGCTCCTTCGGTCTGCGTGCACGAGCTCGGCACAGCGACGCTCCCGAAGTCGGCGTTGTGCGTGCTCGAGCCGGAGGGGTAGGAGAAGGTCACGACGCCCCCGGGGGCGATCGTGACTTCGGTCCCGGAGCCGCCCGTGAGATGCCAGCGGAAGTCTTCCGCGGTGAAGCTCGCGCTCGAGGGGGGGACTTCCCCGCCGGCGAGCCCGGGGAGGACCGCGACGGCGACGCCGAGCAGGGCGGCGAGCGCGAACAGCGCCAGCCGCAACGTGCGGGGTGAGCCGATCCTGGGAGAGGGGGAGCTCATGACTTGTCCACCTTCTTGCCCGACGGCGCGAGGACGTACCAGGAGGAGCCAAAGCCGACCACGCCCTGGCCGTAGGCGTCGCCGTTGTCCCCGTCCCTCGCGAAGTAGTAGAGCGGATGCCCGGCGTAGGTCACCTGCTTGGTCCCGTCGGCCCGCGTGATCGTGCCGAGCTGGGACGCGCTCGTCCCGCCGCTCGCCTGCGGGGCGCCGCTGGTCCTCACCGGAGGCCAGACCTGTGCGCAAGCGCCCGTGCACGCCGAGGCGGCGCCATGATCGCCCTCGAAGAGATAGACGGTCATCCGCTTCG
>DASZFE010000165.1:0-5122 GCA_035940155.1 Solirubrobacteraceae bacterium
CCGGGCGCTCGGATCGCCGCGGCCCCCGGACGCGCTCCCGGCGCCTGCCCAGATCTCAGGGTGGGAGCCGTCGAGGTCGAAGCGCTGGATGCGGTTGTTGAGGGTGTCGGAGACGTACACGTGGGCGCCCGCGACGGCGATCCCGCCGCCGGGGGGGGCGTCGGGGCCCTTGCCGGGGCCGAGGTGGAGCTCGCCGAGGCCCCGCCCGCGCCCCCCCCAGGAGCCGATCAGATGCCCGTGGGGGTCGAAGCGCTCGACGCGGTCGTGGCCTGAGTCGAGGACGTAGACGTCGCCGGCCCCGTCCACGGCGAGTCCGCCGACGGCGCCGAGCCCGCCGGGTCCGGACCCGGGGGAGCCCCACTGGGAGAGGAAGCGCCCGTCGGGGGTGAAGCGCTGGACGAGGTGGCTGAACTGGTCGGCGACGTAGAGGTCGCCTTCGGGGCCGAAGGCGAGGGCCTCGGGGCAGCGCAGGACCCCTTCGCCGCGGCGGCCGAGGAGGGTGACACGGCTGTAGGGACAGGGGGCGGCCCCGGGGCAGGCGCCCGTGAAGGCGACCCGCCGGGGTCGGGCGAGGCGGGCCGCGGCGGCCGAGGAGGGGGGGCCCGGGCAGGGGGCGCCCGCGGGGCAGGGGGCTTCGTCGGATTCGGCCGAGGGCGTGCCGCGGGCCGGACCCGAGCCGCCGCAGCCGGGGAGGACGAGGGCGAGGACGAGGAGGGGGGTCGCGAGGAGGAGGGCGGCGGGGGGGGGCACCGCGAGCGGCCGGTGCCGCGGTGGGCGTGCCATGGGGCATATCGTTATCGAGATCGGCCGGCGGTGCGCCGACGGGGAACCCGACCGGGGTCCGGCGTCGAACCGGGGCCGAACCGGCACCGATGACCCGCCCGCGCGAACCGCTGTTGAGAACCTGGATCGTTCTGGGCGTGTTCCTCGGGTCGATCCTGCTCGTGCTGATCGTGGCGCGCCCGGGCACCGAAGCCCGGCGGGGCGCCCCGCTCGCGGACTCCGCGAGCGGGGCGTCGGGGAGGGCCGAAGGGTCGAACGGGGATCCCGGCCCCTCACCGTCCTCCTCCGGGGCCTCCTTCTCCGAACCCCCCTCCGAAGGCGCCCTCGCAACGAGGGCGCCGACGGGCGTCCCGGTCGAGCTCACCGTCGGCGCCCGAGCGGTGGCCCCGTCGGCCCCCCGTGACTTCCTCGGGCTCTCCTTCGAGGCCGCCGACCTCCCCCGGATCGGAGCCTACGCGACCAGGGGAAACCTCCGGGCGCTCCTGGACGGGCTCGGGCCCGAGGTCCTGCGCTTCGGCGGCGTCTCCGCAGATCGAGAAACCGCCTGGGGCGCCCCCCACGCACCGCCCCCGAGCTGGGCCCGTCGGGTCATCACCCCCCACGCCCTCTCCGCCCTCGCCACCCTCGCCCGGGAGACGCGATCGCGGGTCCTCCTCACCGTGAACCTCGGCCGGTACGACCCCCGCGCCGCCGCCCTCGAGGCCCGGGCCGCCCGGGCGATCCTCGGCCCCTCCCTCGCCGGGGTCGAGCTCGGCAACGAGCCCGACGCCTACGTCCGCCAGCACATGCGCCCGCCCGGCTGGGGCATCGCCGCCTACCGCCCCCAGGCCGCCGCCTACCGCGCCGCCCTCGCCCGCGCCGCCCCCGGAGTCCCCATCCTCGCCCCCGACGCCTCCAGCGGCCTCCCCGGCCTCGCCTGGGTGCGCGCCGTCGCCCTCCGCGACCCCGGAAGCCCCCTCGCCGACCACTACTACCCCTCCAGCTCCTGCGGCTACGCCCCCACCGTCTCCGATCTCCTCAGCCCCCGCACCCGCCGCGTCGAGACCGGGATGCTAGCCCTGATCGCCCGCCTCGCCCGCGGAGGAGCCCCCCACGCCATCCCCCTCCGCCTCGACGAGACCAACAACATCTCCTGCGAAGGCCAGGCGGGCGTCAGCAACGCCTTCGTCTCCGCCCTCTGGGCGCTGGACTACATCGCCCGCGCCCTCCGCGCCGGAATCCCCGGCGTCAACTTCCACGACCTCATCCGCAAACCCGCCGCCTACAGCCCCATCGCCGCGAGCGATCGCGCGGCGCTGATCTCCGGCCGGCTCCACGCCAACCCCGAGTACTACGCCCTCCTCGCCGCCCGCACCCTCCCCGGCGCCGCCCCCCTCGCCACGCACCTCAGCGGCCTCGTCGAAGGCCAGCGGGCCTCCGAAAGCCTCACCGCCCACGCCTTCCTGCGCCCCGACCGGCGCCTCGAGCTCGTCCTCGTCGACTTCGCCCCCCCCGGCGCCCCGCCCCTGCTCCTGCGCCTCCGCCCCCCCGGCGACTTCAGGGCCGGGAGCATCCTGCGCCTGCGCGCCCCCTCCCCCGCATCCCTCGCGGGCGTCACCCTCGGCGGACGCGCCGTTCGCGCCGACGGGACCTGGTCACCGGAGCCCCGCCTCCCGGGGCCCTACCGGCACGCGGGGACCCTCTCCCTGCAGATGCCCCCCAGCAGCGCCGCCGTCGTCATCCTGCGCCGCTGAGCCCCATCGGGCAGTGGCGACCCGCCGGGCCGCGCGACGCCCCTACCGCGCCTCGAGCAGCGGGACGTCGTGCGCGATTTCGCTCGGCTGGAAGTTCGAGGCGTACAGCGTCGTGATCTTCCCGCTCGCCCCCACCCCGTAGACGATCCCCGTGTGGTTCACGAATTCCGGCTTCCCCGCATCACGTTCCGAGCCCACGTTCCACGCTTCCCACACCCGCCCCAGTTCGTGCGCGGAGCCGATCAGGTACTCCATCTTCCCCGCCACCCCGTGGCGCGCCAGGAAGGCGGCGATCGCCTTGGGCGTGTCCCCGCGCGGATCCACCGACACCGCCACGATCCGCACCCGCGCGGCCACCTTCGGCGGCATCAGCCTCAGCGCGAACCCCAGGTTCGTCGCGATCAGCGGGCACACGTCCGGACAGTGCGTATAGAGGAACGTCACCAGCACCGCGTCCCCGTGGTAGGTGGAGACATTCACGGGTTCGCCCCTGTAGTTCCTCAGCGCCAGCGGCGGCGCGGGCTTGGGCGGGGAGGCTTCCGAGCCCGCCAGGCGCCCCGCTCCCGCCGCGGCGCCTGCGTTCCCGCCGCCGCCTTTTCCTCCCGCGATCAGCAGCCCCGCCACCGCGGCGATCGCCAGGATCACCACGATCATCGCGACCGGCAGCAGCGCGCCGCGCCTCGGGCTCTCTCTCGAGCTCATCCGACCCGCGAAACTAGCACCGCGGCACCCCGCCGCGCCGCACCACGAAGCCCCCCATGGCCGACGGCACGCCGGTCGAGCCCTTGCGCGAGCGCCATCGGCAAGATCCCTTGCATTCCTCCTTGTGACATGCAATTTGCGCTCGGACCTGATACGTTGCCCCCCGTTCGTGCCGAATCCTCCTCCCCACGAGGGACGAGGAACGGGGGACCCAAAGCGACCGAGAGGTCGATGGGGCGAATCGCCACATGACGTGGCGTAGCGCGCTCGCGCGAGCCCGACAGCTAACCCCGTAGGCGCCACCGCAAGACGAAAGGACGACCCCGCATGCCCGGGCACCCGCGCGATCTCGCCATCCCCGACCCCTGGGAGGCGTCCCTCGAAGATCCCTGGAAGGCGTCCCTCGAACGCTCCCGTGCCCGCCGTCAGCACGCCGCCGCCGCCAAGCGCCCCTCCCGTTCCGCCGTCTCCCTCGCGAGCCGCCATCCGATTGAACGCGACCTCGCCGACCAGGAGACCTGGGAGCTCTCCCTCGGGCGCTCCCGCGCCCGCCGCCGCGCCGCCACCCTCCTCTTCGTCCCCGCGAGCTCCCGCGTCAAGCGCCTCTCCCTCGGCGCCCTCGCCGCCCTCGGCGCCGGCACCGTCTCGAGCCTCGCCAGCGCCGGCACCGGCGGCGAAGGCGGCCCGCTCACCGCCCCCGAACCCCCCACCACCCAGGAGCACACGATCGCCGTCACCCCCGGCTCCGGGGGCCGCCAGGTCCGTCTCCTCCAGCAGGCCCTCGGCATCCCCGTCGACGGCCTCTACGGCCCCGCCACCGAAGCCGCCGTGCGGAGCTTCCAGGCCGCCCACGGCCTCACCCCCGACGGCGTCGTCGGCCCCGCCACCAGCGCCGCCCTCGCCGGCCGCCAGACCCTCGCCGCCGTCCTCCCCGCCTCGGAGAGCGGCCTGCGCCCGGGGATAGCCCGGCCCGCCGCCGTGGTGAGCAGCGCCGGCGGCAGCGAAGTCCCCGAAGTCGCGAGCCCCGAAACGCAGACCGCCGGCACCGTGGCCTTCGGCACCGAAGCCGGCGCGAGCACAAAGGCCTCCGCTGGCTCCGAAGGCTCCCCGGGCGGCGAAGGCCCCGAAGCCAACCCCGTCGTGCGACTCCAGGAAGCCCTCCACCTACACGCCGACGGCGTCTTCGGCACCGGGACCGAGGCCGCGATCCGTGCCCTCCAGGCATCCCACGGGCTCCACGTCGACGGCGTCGTAGGCCCGGCCACCTGGCGCGCACTCGGCCTCAGCTCGAAGAGCGTCATCACCCCGCCCGCCGAAGCCCTCCCGCAGGAACCCGCGACGCCCGCACCCCACGCCCACGCGAGCACCTCCGGTCTCGCTGGCACGGGCGGCGCTCACCATCCCACCGGCAACCCCGTCGTGCGTCTCCAGGAAGCCCTCCAGATCCAGGCCGACGGCAAATTCGGCCCCGCCACCGAGGCCGCCGTTCGCTCCCTCCAGGCCAAGCACGGGCTCACCGTCGACGGGGTCGTGGGCCCCGCCACCTGGAGCGCCCTGGGCATCGGCGGCGAGCGCACCCTCCACCCCTCCGCCGCCCCCACCGGGTCCGGCTCGGGCGACTCCGGCGCAGGCGAAAGCTCGGGTGGCGGCTCCACGAGCTCCGCGGGCGGCGAAGAAGGCGTCGTCGCGCGCGTCATCGCGGCCGCGAACGAAATTGCCACACGCCCCTACGTCTACGGGGGCGGCCACGGCTCCTTCCAGTCAAGCGGCTACGACTGCTCCGGCTCCGTCTCCTACGCCCTCCACGGCGGCGGCCTCCTCTCCTCCCCCGAGGACTCAAGCGCCCTGGAGTCCTACGGCGCCCCCGGCCCCGGGGCGCACATCACGATCTACGCCGACGCCGA
>DASZFE010000166.1:0-7647 GCA_035940155.1 Solirubrobacteraceae bacterium
GACGCTCGTCCGAGCGGATCACCGAGCGGTAGAACGCCCGCCGGCGCACCTCCCCTTCGTAGATCTCCATCTCCACCGTCACCGTCAGCCGGTCCTCCCCCGGCACCAGCGAGCACGCCCCGTTCGACAGCCCCCGCGGCAGCATCGGCTCCACCGCCCCCGGCGCGTACACGCTCGTCGAGCGCCGCCCCGCCTCCCTGTCTAGCAGCGACCCCGGGCGCACATACGCGCTCACGTCCGCGATGTGCACCCACACCCGCACCCCCCCGTCCGGGAGGGTCTCCGCCGAGATCGCATCGTCGAAGTCCCGCGCGCTCCGCGGGTCGATCGTAAACGTCGGCAGCTCCCGCAGGTCCCGGCGCGCGTGGCCCCGCTCCTCCGGCGGGGCATCTGGGTCGGCCAGCGCGCCCGGGCCCCGTCCCCCCACCTCCCGCGCCTCCCGCTCGACCGCCTCCTTGAAGCCCCGCGGCATCCCCCGGTCCAGCAGCAGCGCCTCGATCGCGTCCCGCGCGATCTCCGGGCGCCCGATCGCCCGCAGCACCCGCGCCTGGCCCCCGCGCCGGGGCGGTTCGACCAGGACCATCTCCCCCGCCCCAAGGCCCCGCGGCGCCCGCGGCCCCAGGCTCGTCCCCAGCGTCAGCCGCCCCCCGCCCCGCCCCGGCCTCGGGGCCGGCTCGGACGAGCGCTTCGGAAAGAGCGGCTCCGCCGTCCAGAAGCGCCCCCGCCTCGCCAGCACCGCCACCACCAGCGTCGGGGGGCCCGCCGGGCCGCCCTCGCGCGCCCGAGCCCCCCGCTCCCCGGGGGGCCGCGATCCACGCCCGCTCAGCGCCGCCCCCGGACCCTCGCCGCGAGCGTCCCCAGGGCCACCCCGAGCCCCTCCAGCGTGTCCACGCCTCTCCTCACCCTCACTTCCGGCGTGATCCCCGCCCCCTGTTTGATCCCGCCCCCACCCAGGTTCCGCCCGTCCGGCGTGAAGTACTCCCCGACCGTGATGTCCAGCGCGCCCCCGTTGGAGAGCGGCTCCTCCTCCTGGAAGACCCCCTTCCCGAACGTGCGCACCCCCACCACCCCCGCCCGCCGGTGGTCCTGCAGCGCCGCCGTCACGATCTCCGCCGAGGACGCCGTGTTGCCGTCCACCAGCACCACCATTGGAATCCCCGGCGGGATCTGGCCGCCCACCGCCCTGATCGTCTGCGTCGGCTGCGCCCGCCCCCGCGTCGTCACGATCGGCGCCCCTTCGGGCAGGAAGAGGCTCGCGATCAGCTGCGCCTCTTTCACGAGCCCCCCGCCGTTCCCGCGCAGGTCCAGCACGATCCCCCGCGCCCCTTCGTGCAGCACCTTCTCGACCGCCCGGATCACTTCGCCGTGCGCCCCTTCGCTGAAGGCCGCCAGAGCCACCATCCCGAGCCTCACACCGTGCACCACCCGCGTCGCCGACGCCACCACCGGCTCCGAGATCGTCTCCCGCGTCACCCTCACCTCGCGCACCCGCCCGTGGGCTCCGTGAGCGCCGTGGGGTCCGTGTCCGCCGCGCGCGCCATGAGCCCCGTGGGCTTCGTGCGTGGACCCCGGGCTTTCCACCCCGAGCCGCACGTCCGTCCCGGGGCGGCCCCGGATCAGCGTCGTGTCGAAGCCTTCGGAGAGACCCGCGAGGCTGCGGCCGTCAACCGAGACGATCACGTCCCCCACCCTCAGCCCGGCCTCCTGCGCGGGGGAGGAGTCGAACACCTGCACGATCCCAAGTCCCCGCGGCGGGCCCGGCACGCCCGGGCCGTTCACGCTCACCCCTCTCACGCTCACCCCGATCCCGCTGAAGCTCGCCGGCGCGTTGAAGCCTTTGAATTCGCTCGGGCTCAGGTAGTGGGAGAAGCGGTCGTGCAGGCTCGCCACCGCACCCGCGATCGACGCGTCCGTCAGCTGCGCGCTCCCCACCGGGCGGTAGTAGTCCGAAGAGATCCGATCGAGCGCCGTGCCCACCACCCGCGTCTCGTTCCCCTTCACGAACGTCCCCCGCATGAACGACGGTATGTAGTCCGGATGACCCCCCAGCCAGACCCCGACGAGCAGGACCACCAGGAGCACCGGCACCAACACCACCAAGGCGGCAAGCGGCGACTGTCGCTGACGGGGGGGCATCCTCGCGGCAAGCGTATTCGAGCGTCCGGCCACGCACGCCGGGATCAAGCGACAGCCGCGGCGAGCAGGGTTCCCGCAGAGCTCCCGCAGGGTCCCCCTCAGACGCGCAGGAACTTCCGCAGCGACAGTCCCGAGCCCGCCGCCGAGACCGCGATCGCGCACCCCATCAGCGTCAGGATCAGCAGCGGGAAGGCCATCATCCGGGGCTCCGCGATCAGCTTCACCGAGCTCGTCAGGGGGTCCACGAGCGTGAGCTTCGCGAGCGCGAGCAGACCGATCGCGCCCGCCCCCCCGAGGGCTCCCAGGAAGAGGCCCTCGAGGACGAACGGCCAGCGGATGAACCAGTCCGTCGCCCCCACCAGCCGCATCACCTCGACCTCCCGCCGGCGCGAGAAGAGCGAGAGGCGGATCGTGTTCGAGACCAGCAGCACCGACGCGATCACCAGCAGCCCCGCCAGGAGGGCCATCGTGAGCTTCACGATCCGCGTCGCCGAGACGATCCTGTCGGTCTGCGCCTGACGGTCCTGCACCCCCGCGATCGCCGGATCGCTCACCAATCGCGTCCCCGCCGGACTCGACTGGTCGAGCTCCGCCCGCAGCGCCGAGGCATGCTCGGGGCTGTCCGGCGTCACCCTGAAGATGTCCGGGAGGGGGTTGTAGCCGATCAGCTGGAAGGCCTGCGGATCGAGCCTGCGCTCTTCTTCGAAGCCCTTCTGCTTGGAGACGAATTCGATCCGCCCCACGTACCGGGCATGTTCGAGCTCGCCCCGCACCCGCGCCACTTCCGCCGCGCTCGCCCCCGGAATGAGGTCCACGTCGAGCAGCACCCGCCCGCGGATCTCGTTCGCCGCCCCGTTCGTCGCCTGCACCACCGGGATGAACACCCCCAGGATCAGCGTCGTCACCAGCACCGACGCGAACGCCGCCACGCTCGGAACCGCGTTGCGGCGCATCGAGCGCATCGCCTCCCGCAGGAAGAACCCCGGCCTCACGCGCCCTCTCCGCGCAGGCGCTCCCCGAATTCCGCCGTGCTCTCATCCAGCGCCCCGTAGCGGCCCGCGGCCTCGTCGCGCACGATCCGCCCGCGCTTCAGCTCGATCACCCGGCGGCGCATCCGGTCGACCATCTCGCTGTCGTGCGTCGCCACCACCACCGTCGTCCCCGCCCGGTTGATCCGGTAGAGGAGCTGCATGATCCCGATCGAGGTCTCCGGGTCGAGGTTCCCCGTCGGCTCGTCCGCGAGCAGCAGCGGCGGGTGGCTCGCAAAGGCCCGCGCCACCGCCACCCGCTGCTGCTCCCCGCCCGAGAGCTCGTGGGGATAGTTGTGCAGCTTCGTCGAGAGGCCCGTCAGGTGCAGGATCTCCGGGAGCGTCCTGCGGATCTGCCTCCGTCCCGCCCCCGTCACCTGCAGCGCGTACGCGACGTTCTCGTAGACCGTCCGGCCCGGCAGCAGCTTGAAGTCCTGGAAGACCACCCCGATGTTCCGCCGGTAGAACGGGACCCCCTTCCCCGTGATCTCCCCCAGGTGGCGCCCCGCGACCCGGATCGTCCCCTCCGTCGGCTCGAGCTCCTTGATCAACAGCCGCATCAGCGTCGACTTTCCCGAGCCCGTGCTCCCCACCAGGAACACGAACTCCTGGCGCTCGATCGACAGCGTCGCCCGCTCGAGGCCCACCCCGCCCGGGCCGTACAGCTTCGAGACCCCCCGGAGTTCGATCACCCGATCGCTCGACCGCGGCGGCCGCGGGGCAGGCGCCTCCGAGCCCCGCACCGGCGTCTCCTCGGGATCGGGAGCCCTCACCGGGCGTGGGGCGCGCGGCGGGGCGAGGAGCGTACTCGACATCGTCGGGCAGCGTAGCGTCAAGACAGCCTCCCGAGCGGGGTTTTTCCTGCGTGCAAAGCGATTTGCAATAAGGTGCCCCGATGGCGAGCATCTCGACCACGACCGTCGCTGCGAACGGCCTCCCCGTCCACTGCCTCGGGATCCCCGGCACCCGCGCCCTCACCGTCCTCGTCGCCTTCGACGCCGGCGCCCGGACCGAGCGCACCGAGGAGAACGGCATGGCCCACTTCCTCGAGCACCTCGTCTTCAAGGGCGGCGAGAAGTACCCCACCCACCGCGCCATCAACGAGACCGCCGAGCGCCTCGGCGGGGTCCTCAACGCCTACACCAGCCACGACCTCGTCGCCTTCCACATCACCGTCCGCGCCGAGTCCGCCCCGCAGGCCATCGACCTCCTGAGCGACTTCGTCGCCCGCCCCCGCCTCGACGCCGAGGAGCTCGACCGCGAGCGCGGCGTCGTCATCCAGGAGATCAACCGCGCCTACGACCAGCCCTCCACCGTCGCCGAGTACCTCATCGACCGCGCCGCCTTCGGCGAGCACCCCCTCGGGCGCACCGTCCTCGGCCCCGAGGAGAACCTCCGCAGCTTCACCCGCGAGGGCATCCTCGCCTTCCGCGAGCGCCGCTGGGCCGGCGCCCGCGGCGGGGCCTTCCTCGCGGGCAACCTCGAGCACCTCCCCGACGAGGGGGCCCTCCAGGAGAGCTTCGCGCGCTTCCCCGTCCTCTCCGACCCCGAGCCCTACGTCCCCGCGCCCGAGTTCGCCCCGCAGACCCTCGTCGAGGAACGCGACACCAACCAGTCCCACCTGCGCATGATCTACCGCCCCGACCTCGACGTCACCGACGTCCGCCGGCGAGCCGCCCTCTCGATCTACGCCACCCTCCTCGGGGGCTCCATGGGCTCACGCCTCTTCGAGGAGATCCGCGAGAAGCGCGGCCTCTGCTACTCCGTCTACGCCGTCAACCACGCCTTCGCCGACGTCCCCATCCTCCAGCTCGGCTCGGGTCTCGAGTCCGCGAAGTGCATCGAGGCCTACGTCCGGATGCGCGAGATCGTCGACGAGCTCCGCTACGACGGGCCCACCGAGGAGGAGGTCCAGCGCGCCCGCGCCTACGCCGCGGGGCGCCTCGTCCTCGCCTTCGAGAACACCGGCGCCGTCGCCCGCTACGCCGCCTCCCAGAAGATCGTCTTCAACCAGGACATCGACCCCGACGCCGCCATCGCCGCCCTCGACGCCGTCACCCACGACGAGGTCCGCGAAGTCGCCGCCCACATCGCCGACCACCTCGCCATCGCCTGTGTCGGCCCGCACGCGGCGGCCGAATTCTGAGACGCCGCGCGCAGCGTCTACGGACGTCTCAGCCTATAGCCACCATACGATCGATCGGGATTCGCGCACGCTGAGCGATCTCCGGGGGCACGCGCACCTCGAACTTCATCTCGCGCAGCGCGTCCCGAAGCTTCGGGAGCGTGATCATCTTCATGTACTCGCAGCTCGCCCGCGGGTTCGCGGGCAGGAAGCGCACGTCCGGCGCGGCCTTCTCGAGCTGGTAGAGCATCCCGACCTCCGTCGCCACGACCACCTCGCGTGGCCCCGCGCCCGCCTCACGGCCTCCGGTCCCGCCGGCTCCGGTCTCGCCCTCCGCCTCGGCCTCCCGGGCGTACCGGAGCATGCCGCCCGTGGAGAGCATGTGGACGCCCTCCGCCGCGACGTCGCCCGCGGCGACGTACTCCATGACGCTCGTCGTGCAGCCGCACTCGGGGTGGATCAGGAAGTCCGCCCCGGGGTGCGCGGCGCGGATCTCGTCGATGTCGCGGGGGCGGATCCCGGCGTGCACGTGGCACTCGCCGTCCCAGACGTGCATCGGGCGCCCGAGCTCCTTCTCGACGTAGGCCCCGAGCCACATGTCCGGGCCGAAGAGGATCTCGGTCTCCTCGCCGTGGGTCTCGTAGATGTGGCGCACGACCTCCACGGCGTTCGCGGAGGTGCAGCAGTAGTCCGTCAGCGCCTTCACCTCCGCGGTGGTGTTCACGTACATCACCACCACCCCGCCCGGGTGCTCCGCCTTCCACGCCTTCAGCTGCTCCGCGTCGATCGAGGCCGCGAGCGAGCAGCCCGCGTCGAGGTCGGGGATCAGGACGGTCTTCTCCGGACACAGGACCGAGGCGGTCTCGGCCATGAAGTGCACGCCGCAGAAGACGATCACCTCCTCATCGCTCGCCGCGGCCGCGCGGGAGAGGCCGAGGGAGTCCCCGACGTAGTGCGCGACGTCCTGGACCTCGGGGACCTGGTAGTTGTGCGCGAGGATCACCGCGCCCCGCTCCGTGGCCAGCGCGCGGACCTCATCCTGGAGCATCCCGATCTCCTCCGGGGCGAGCCGCGCGTTCGTCGGGGGCGCCTGAGTCGGGGCCATGGGCAGCTTCATGGGAGGGCCTCCAGGATCAGGGACAGGTCGAGGGCCGGGGCGGAGTGCGTGAGCGCGCCGACCGATATGAAGTCTACCCCCGTCTGCGCGCGCTCCCGGAGGGTCTCGATGCTCACCCCCCCGCTCGCCTCCAGCCGAGCCCGGCCCGCGACGTGCGCGACCGCCTCGCGCAGCTGCGCATCGTCCATGTTGTCGAGCAGCAACCGCGGGGCGCCCGCCGCGAGCGCCTCCTCGATCTCCTCGGGGTCGCGCACCTCGACCTCGAGCGTCTGCGCCAGCTCCGGTGCCACCTCACGCGCGCGAGCGACCGCCTGAGCGATCCCCCCGGCCGCCGCGATGTGGTTCTCCTTGATCAGGATCGCGTCGTAGAGGCCCACACGGTGATTGATCACGACTCCCCCTCCACCCGCCGCCACGGCGGCCTTCTCCAGCGTCCGCAGGCCCGGGGTCGTCTTCCGCGTGTCCAGGACCCTCACGCCCGTCCCCTCCACCGCGCGCGCCGCCCGCGCCGCCATCGTCGCGACACCCGAGAGGTGCGCGAGGAAGTTCAGCGCGGTTCGCTCTCCCGTCAGGAGCGCGCGGGCAGCGCCCTCGATCGACATCACCGGCCCGCCCCCCTCGCGCCAGACCCCCTCCGCCACGAGCCGTTCGCAGCGCACGCCCGGGTCGAGCAGCGTGAAGGCCGCCTCGGCAGCGTCGAGCCCGTAGATCGCCCCGGGGGCCTTCTGCGTGATCAGCGCCCGCGCCCGTGCCTCGGCGGGGACGGTCGCCTCGGTGGTCACGTCCCCGGAGCCGACGTCCTCATCCAGAGCGCGGCGCACGGGTGCGAGGAGCTCCATATCCGCCACGGTGCCGGTCATCAGTGCCAGCATATGTGTCCCGCCCGAGCATTCCATCCCAAGCGCACGGGTGCTTGTCGATCTCGTCCTGGAGAGATTCGTCCTCCTCTGGCTAAGTCCGCAGTCCTGTGGGTGGTGGGGGAGGCTCATCGATGCGGCGTGGGGGAGGGAGCGGTTTGGCGCCGGGTACGCCGTGCTCGTTGCGGAAGAGGCATAGGACCTTGCCGTCTGGACGGGCGGCGCTTGGCGCAAGCAGTCCCGCCCAGCCCTCCGCGGAGAGTTGCCCTCCGACGCGCTGGTAGGCGTGCCAATCGCGACGACCCGGGATGGGTGGGCTGAGCCCGACCGCGGCGAGGTTCTCTGGGGTGGAGAGGTCGGCAACTTCGATATCGACCTGCCAGG
>DASZFE010000167.1:0-9443 GCA_035940155.1 Solirubrobacteraceae bacterium
CCAGAGCGTCCAGAGTCGCGTCGCGGGCGTTCTCGGCGAGCTCGCCGCGCAGGCGATCGCCCAGGGCGCGCCGAGCGAGGGGACGCCGGTGATCGCAACCCAGAACGACCTCGCGCAGCTCGCGGGCTGCACGCGGGAGTCCGCGAGTCGCTTCCTCGCGGTCCTCGAGCGCGCCGGGGTGATCACCCAGGGGAGGGGGCGTCTGGTCGTCAACGACCCGGGGGGGCTCGCGGCGTATGTCTTCTGAGACGCGATCCGGCGGGCGGGGCTCGGGCCGCAGGCGAGCGCGTCTGCGGGAGCGCTCGGCGGGGGGCGTGGTGGTGCGGGACGGGGAGGTCGTCGTGATCGTCCCGACACGCCGCGCCGCCGACGGCTCGAAGGTGCTGTGCCTGCCGAAGGGGCACCTCGATCCGGGCGAGAGCGCCGAGGAGGCCGCGACGCGGGAGGTCCGCGAGGAGGCGGGGGTCACCGCGGAGCTCCTCGCGGAGCTCGGGGACGTGCGCTACTGGTATCGGCGCGACGGGCGCTCGGTGCCGAAGGCGGTCACGTTCTATCTCTTCCGCTACGTCTCGGGCGATCCGGCGGACCACGACGAGGAGGTCGAGGAGGCGCGCTGGATGCCGCTCGCGGAGGCCCGCAGCGCGCTCAGCTACCCGGGTGAGCGTGAGATGGTCGCCCGGGCGCTCGCGGCGCTCGATCGGGAGTGACCGTGAGGGGCCCCGGCGAAGGGACGTGGGCGGCGCGGGACCGATAGCCTGCGTTCTGTGCAGGTCCTCAACTTCTACTCGACGATCTTCGCCGACGAGCTCAAGCGGGGCCGCAAGACAGCGACGATCCGCCTCGGGGACAAGTCGGGGAAGTACCGCAAGAACCAGGCCGTGCTCGTGACGATCGGCTACCAGTACTCCCCGCGGGAGCGAATCTTCGAAGCGGTGATCGACGCGGTCGAAGTGACGAGGATCGGGGAGCTCTCGCCGCGGGCGATCCAGCACGACAACCCCGAGTTCCGTCGCCACGAGGAGCTGATCGGCTTCCTCGAACAGATCTACGGGCGGGAGGTCTCGATGGAGGACACCGTGACGGTCGTGCGGTTCTCGCAGATCCTCGACAAGCCGGCCGGGATGACCGAGGCGATGAAGGGGTTCGGCGGGGCCCAGAATTAGATTGGTGCTCCGCGGGCCTTCCGGGCCCGCGTTCTGATGAGCAGCGCGACTTCCTGTCGCGTTTGACCGCTCGCGCTTTGCGCTCACTCTTGGCACTCTCGCAAAGAAAGTGCCAACGAGCCCTTGACGGACGCCGTGAGTCTTATATATTGGGCCCAGCGGTTGGCACTCTCGCATCGAGAGTGCCAACGGCGGACATTCAGCGGCGTCGAGCTCCCGGATGGGCGATCGGCGTCGGGTGACTCACTAGAGCAAGCGGAGGTTCGTTGGACATGAAGCTGAAGCCCCTGGGCGATCGTCTGATCGTGCGGGCGGTCGAGGAGGAGGAGACGACTGCCAGTGGCATCGTGCTCCCCGACACCGCCAAGGAGAAGCCGCAGAAGGGCAAGGTCCTCGCCGTCGGCGAGGGCAAGCTCGACGACGACGGAAAGCGCATCCCGCTGGACGTCGGCGAGGGCGACGAGGTCCTGTACAGCAAGTACGGCGGGACCGAGATCAAGGTCGAGGGTGAGGATCTGCTCGTGTTGCGCGAGTCGGACGTCCTCGCCAAGGTTGTGTAGAAGGGCGGCCGGAAGGAGCCCCGAAAATTCAAATCGCGGGTCCTGGAGGGCCCGCGGAGGAGACTGTTAGAAATGGCACACAAGGAGCTCAAGTACGACGCGGAGGCTCGCAAGGCGCTGGAGGCGGGCGTCGATGCGGTCGCAAATGCGGTGAAGGTGACGCTCGGCCCGAAGGGCCGCTACGTGGTGCTCGACAAGAAGTTCGGGGCGCCGACGATCACGAACGACGGCGTGACGATCGCGCGTGAGATCGAGGTCGAGAACGTCTTCGAGAACCAGGGCGCGCAGCTCGTCCGGGAGGTCGCGACGGCGACGAACGATGTCGCGGGTGACGGGACGACGACGGCGACGGTGCTCGCGCAGGCGATCGTCCGTCAGGGCCTGAAGAACGTCGCGGCGGGCGCGAACCCGCTTGCGCTGAAGCGCGGGATCGAGCGGGCGGTCGAGGAGGTCGTCAAGAACATCGCCTCGCAGTCCAAGGAGGTCTCCGGGAAGGAGCAGATCGCGCGCGTGGCGACGATCTCGGCCGGGGACGAGGAGATCGGGGACGTGATCGCGGACGCGATCGAGAAGGTCGGCAAGGACGGCGTCGTGAACGTCGAGGAGGGCCAGACCTTTGGGATGGACCTCGAGTTCACGGAGGGGATGCAGTTCGACAAGGGCTACATCTCGCCGTACATGGTCACCGACCAGGACCGCATGGAGGCGGTGCTCGAGGACCCCTACATCCTGATCGCCAACCAGAAGATCGGCTCCGTGCGGGACGTGCTCCCGGTGCTCGAGGCCGTGATCCAGAGCGGCAAGCCGCTCTTGATCATCGCCGAGGACGTCGAGGGCGAGTCGCTGGCGACGCTCGTCGTGAACAAGCTCCGCGGGACCTTCACGGGCGTCGCGGTCAAGGCGCCGGGCTTCGGGGATCGCCGCAAGCGGATGCTCGAGGACATCGCGATCCTGACGAACGCGGAGGTGATCACCGAGGAGATGGGCCTGAAGCTCGAGAACACCCAGGTCTCCCAGCTCGGGCGCGCTCGCCGGGTGGTCGTCGGGAAGGACACGACGACGATCGTCGACGGCGCCGGTGACACGGAGGCGATCAAAGGCCGGATCAACCAGATCAAAGCCGAGATCGAGAACACCGACTCGGACTTCGATCGCGAGAAGCTCCAGGAGCGCCTGGCAAAGCTCTCCGGCGGCGTCGCGGTCGTGAAGGTCGGCGCGGCGACGGAGACGGAGATGAAGGAGAAGAAGCACCGCGTCGAGGACGCCCTGCAGGCGACGAGGGCGGCCTTGGAGGAGGGCATCGTGCCCGGCGGGGGCGTCGCGCTCCTGCAGGCCTCCTCGGCGGTGAGCCTGAACGGGACGAACGACGACGACGAGAAGACCGGCGGACGGATCGTCCTGCGGGCGCTCGAGGAGCCGCTGCGTCAGATCGCCGAGAACGCCGGCCTGGAGGGCTCGGTCGTCGTGAACGACGTCCGCAAGGCCAAGAAAGGCCAGGGCCTGAACGCCGCGACGAACGAGATCGTCGATCTCGTCGCCGAAGGGATCATCGACCCCGCGATGGTCACGCGCTCGGCGCTCCAGAACGCGGCGTCGATCGCGAAGAACATCCTCACGACCGAGGCGATCGTCGCGGAGATCCCCGACAAGGAAGCCGCGGGTCCGGGCGGGATGCCGGATATGAGCGGGATGATGTAAGGAGCGAGCGTCCAGTTTGACGCGAGATTCCTACGGTTCGACGAGAACGGGCCGATAATGAATCTCAAGAGGGCCTGGCTCGGATGCCGGGCCCTCGCTCTTTAACCGTCCCGTCGAGACGGGGCGCGACTACACCGCCTCGACGGGGCGCGGCCCCGGCCCGACGTACATGGCGGTCGGACGGATCAGGCGGCCCTCGCGCTTCTGCTCGAGGATGTGCGCGGACCAGCCCGCGACGCGGGCGCAGGTGAACATCGAGGTGAAGAGCTCCGCGGGGACTTCCGCGAGGTCGAGGATGACGGCGGACCAGAACTCGACGTTCGTCGCGAGGACCCGGTCGGGCTTGCGGGCCTGGAGCTCCGCCAGAGCGGCCTGCTCGAGTGCCTCGGCGACGGCGAAGCGGGGCGAGCGGAGCTCGCGGCAGGTCTGCCGCAGGACGCGCGCGCGCGGGTCTTCGGCGCGGTAGACCCGGTGGCCGAAGCCCATGAGCCGGTCGCCGCGGTCCAGGGCCTGCTTTACCCAGAGCTCGGCGTCGCCGGTCTGTTCGACCTCGTCGAGCATCTTCAACACGCGTGAGGGGGCGCCGCCGTGGAGGGGGCCGGAGAGGGCGCCGACGGCGGCGGAGAGCGCGGCGGCGCAGTCCGCGCCGGTCGAGGCGACGATCCGGGCGGTGAAGGTCGAGGCGTTCACGCCGTGCTCGGCGGCGGAGATCCAGTAGGCGTTGATCGCCTTGACGTGCTCGGGGCGGGCTTCCCCACGCCAGCGGATGAGGAAGCGTTCGGTGATCGAGCTCGCCTTGTCGATGAGGGCCTGGGGGACCGGCGGGCGCCCGGCGCCCCGGGCGGACTGGGCGACGAAGGAGAGCGCCATGACCGAGGCGCGCGCGAGGTCCGCGCGGGCCTGCTCCTCGGAGATGTCGATCAGCTGCCGGTAGCCCCACTCGGGGGCGAGCATCGCCAGCGCCGCCTGGACGTCCACGCGGGGGTCGCCCGAGCGGACCGTGAGCGGATGGGGCTCGGCGGGCGGGAGCCCGGGCTCAAAGTGTCCGTCGACCAGGAGCCCCCAGACCTGCTCGTAGGGGACCTTCCCGACCAGATCCTCGATGTCGACCCCGCGGTAGCGAAGGGCGCCGCCGGCTTTGTCGGGCTCGGCGATCTCGGTGGCGAAGGCGACGACGCCTTCCAGGCCCGACTGGACATCGCTGATGGTCTGGACCTCGCTCATGGCACTCGCTTTCTGGGCTCGCTGCTGACGGGGTGGAAGCCTTGTGGGCCACCCCATATGATGCCCGAGCGGGTCTTTGGGCGCGCGTGGCCATCGAGGGAAAGGCGGAGAGAGTGTCCGAAGAGAGTCTGATGTTTCGTTCCGCGGGGGAGCTCGCGGGGATGGTGCGCGAAGGAGAGGTCTCCGCGCGGGAGCTCGTGGAATGCTCGCTGGAGCGGATCGAGGAGCTGAACCCGCAGCTGAACGCCTTCGTGGAGATCGACGGCGAGCGTGCCCTGGCGGCCGCCGCGGAGGTCGACCCCGGCGACGAGCGCCCCTTCGCGGGGGTGCCGGTCGCGATCAAGAACAACCGGCCCGTGGCGGGGCTGCGCCTGACCTACGGGTGCTCGCTGATGGCGGAGTACGTCGTGGACTACGACCACAACGTGACCCGCCGGCTGAAGGACGCGGGGTTCATCGTGGTCGGGACTACGACCCTGCCCGAGTACGGGATCCTGCCGACCACCGAGGCGCCCCTCTTCGGCCCGACGCGCAATCCCTGGGATCTGGAGCGCTCCACGGGCGGCTCCTCTGGCGGGGCCGCGGCGGCGGTAGCGGCGGGGATGGTCCCGGTGGCGCACGGGAACGACGGTGGGGGCTCGATCCGGATCCCCGCGGCCTGCTGCGGCCTGGTCGGCCTGAAGCCCCAGCGTGGGCGGATCTCCGCGGCGCCGGAACTGGGCGACTCGATGCTCGGGATCGACGGGATGCTGACCCGGACAGTCGGAGACACGGCGGCGATCCTCGACGTGCTCGCGGGCTACGAGCTCGGCGACGCGACCTGGGCGCCCGAGCCCTCCGAGCCCTTCGCGGAGGCGGCCCGGGATGGACGCCCGCCCGCCCCGCTGCGGATCGCCGCGACGACGCTCCCGCCGGTCGCGGACGCGGTGCTCGACCCGACGTGTGCGGGGGCGGTCGCGGAGGCGACGGAGCTCCTGCGCTCGCTCGGACACACCGTCGAGGAGGTCGACCCGCCGTGGCAGATCGAGGGTCTCTCAGAGCTCTTCGGGGCGGTCTTCAGCGTCCACATCTCGCTCTCGATCGCCTACACCGGGATGGTCGCCGGGCGGGAGCCGACCGCGCAGGACATGGAGCCGATGAGCTGGGCGATCAAGTCGATGGTCGAGCACCTCGGGGCGGTGGAGGCGATGGGGCTGACGGTGCGCCTGCAGGCCCTCACGCGGATGCTCGTGGCGTTCCTGGAGCCCTACGACGTGCTCCTCACGCCGGCCCTCGCGGAGCGCCCCTTACGGCTCGGAACCCTCGACCCCTCCGCGCCGGACCCGATGGCGACGTTCACGCGCTCGGGCCTCTTCACGCCCTACACGCCCGTCCTGAACGCGAGCGGGCAGCCCGGGATCTCCCTTCCGCTCTTCCACGGCGAGGACGGCCTCCCCCTCGGGGTCCAGCTCGTCGGACGTCCCGCGGACGAGGGGACTCTGCTCGCCCTCGCGGCGCAGCTCGAGGCGGCGCGCCCCTGGGCGCAGCGGCGTCCGGAGCTCGTCGCCACCGCCTGAGCCTACCCGCGCCCGACGCCGAGGACGGCCTCGATGGGCTCGGGGGTGACGCCGAGTCCGATGGCGTCGGCGGAGCCACGGGTGCTCAACATGGGGACCTCGAGGAGCTCGGCCTCGTCCCAGGTGGCGAAGGCGCGGGCGCCCGCGAGGGTCTCCAAGAGCCCCAGTCCCCGGGCGACGAGGGGCGCGGGGACGTGCAGGAGGGGACGGCGTCGGTTCATCGAGCGCAGGACGACGCGGACGATGTCGGTGTGGCTGAGGGTCTGCGGGCCCGCGAGCTCGTAGGCGCGCGCGTCGCTCCGCTCGCCCCCCGGCCCAGGGGCGCGGAGGGCGGCGATGACGCAGTCGGCGACGTCCTCGGCCCAGATGGGCTGGTAGAGGGCGCGTCCGCGTCCGGAGACGGGCACGAGAGGGAGGAGGGCGAGGCGTTCTATGAGGGTGAGCCAGGGGTCACCGGGGGAGTAGACGATCGAGGGGCTGAAGAGGATCGACTCGATCGCGGCCTCGCGGACGGCCTGCTCGGCGAGGGCCTTGGCGCGGAAGAGCCGGGAGCGGTGGTGGGTGGAGGCGCCGAGGACGGAGAAGAAGACGAACCGCCGCACGCCCGCGCGCTCGGCGGCCTCGACCATGCGCCAGGTGGCGATCCCGTTGAGCTCCTCGATCGACCCGCGGGGCTGGTCGCGGATGGAGGCGGCGAGGTGGACGACGGTGTCGACGTCGCGCATGGCGTTGCGGAAGGAGGGGGGATCTGAGAGGTCGCCGAGGGCGATCTGGACGCGGACGCGCTGCGCGCCGAGCCGCCGGGGCTCGCGCACGAGACAGCGCACGGCCTCCCCCTCGGCGAGGAGCCGGCGCAGAAGGGCCGACCCGACGAGACCCGTCGCACCGGTCAAGAGGAGCATCGCCCAAACCTAGCGGAGCGCGGCCGTTCGGCGCCGGGCAGGCTAAAATGCGCGGCCCCTTCAAAAATCCCCGCAAGCGACCCTGGAAAGAAGCGAATGGCATACGTGATCGCCGAGCCGTGCATCGGCCAGAAGGACAACTCATGCGTCGAGGTCTGCCCGGTGGACTGCATCCACCCGACCCCCGACGAGCCCGGCTACGACGCCGCGGAGATGCTCTACATCGACCCCGAGGAGTGCATCGACTGCGACGCCTGCGTCGAGGCATGTCCGGTCGATGCGTGCTTCGCCGAGGATCAGCTCCCGGAGGAGTGGCAGAAGTACACCCAGATAAACGCCGACTACTTCGCGAACACCCGCTGACAGCCGCTGAGCGGCGCCATACGGCGTCCTCGTTCGCTCGCGTGCCTTAGCACGCCACGCTCGCTGCGTCCTTGTCTGGCTTGCTCAGCGGCCGTCAGTAGGTGCGCGGCGAGCAAGTGAGGCCTCCCCGCTTGACCTCAGGCCATCGCAGGCCATCGGCCCCTCAGGCCATAGGAAGCGACATTCCCGCGGGCTTGGGGCTCGCGGGGGCGGCGGGCTGGGCGGGGGGGATGACGGTGATGGCGGGGGCGGGGGCTGAGTCGAGCACCGGGAGGACGGGGAGGGCGAGGGGAGTGATGGCGAGGATTCCTCGGGCGGCGTGGCGGATGGCCTGGGAGGCGGGGTCGCCGGGGTTCTCGACGACGAGGGGGACACCGCTGTCGGCGTGTTCGCGGAGGGGCATGGTGAGGGGGACCTGCCCGAGGAGGGGGACGTCGAGCTCGTCGGCGAGGGCCTGCCCGCCTCCTTCGCCGAAGATGGGATACCGCTCGCCGGCGGGGGTGGTGAAGCCGGACATGTTCTCGATGACCCCGGCGATCTCGAGGGAGACCTTGTGGGCCATCTCGGCGGAGCGCCGGGCGACCTTCTGGGCGGTGGGCTGGGGGGTGGTGACGATCAGGAAGCGGGCCTGGGGGAGGAGCTGGGCGAGGGTCATGGAGACGTCGCCGGTGCCGGGGGGGAGGTCGATGAGGAGGTAGTCGAGGGCGCCCCAGTCGACGTCCTGGAGGAACTGGGTGAGGGCCTTGTGGAGCATGGGGCCGCGCCAGACGACGGCGGCGTCCTCCTCGAGGAAGAAGCCAATGGACATGACCTTGACGCCGTGGGCCTCCAGGGGGAGGATCTTGCGCTCGGCGGAGACGGGCGGACGGGTGGCCCCGAGCCCGAACATGCGCGGGATGGAGTAGCCCCAGACGTCGGCGTCGAGGACTCCGACGTGCTTGCCCTCGGCGGCGAGGGCTACTGCGAGGTTGGCGGTGAGGGTGGACTTTCCGACGCCGCCCTTCCCGGAGCCGATGCAGATGACGTTCTGGACCCGCGCGAGGGAGCCCTCAGGGAGGCTGGCGCGCCCGAGCTTGCCCTGGAGGGCGACCTTCTCCTCGGGGGAGAGGACGTCGAAGTAGACGTTGACGTGGCTGACGCCCTCGAGCGCGGAGACGGCCTGGGCGACGGAGCTCTGGAAGTGCCCGCGGATGGGGCACCCGGCGGTGGTGAGGGATACGGTCACGTCGACGACGCCGTTCTCGCCGATCTCGATCGAGCGGACCATCTCGAGCTCGACGATCGAGCGCCGGAGCTCCGGGTCGATCACGACCCGGAGTGCTTCGACGATCTGCTCGCGAGTGGGCATGGGGCTCATTCTTAGCAGCTTCGCTTCGGGGTCAGGCGTGGCGTGCGGGCCTTAAAGAGGCCGACCGAGCGAGGGGGCGCCCGGCCGGCTTGGGGAGGAGAGGGTCCTGCTACTGCCGGCGAGGGTATGGGCCGGCAGGCTCTCCCGCTCTGAGCTCTCCGAGGCTCGGGGCGGGGGAAGATCGCTCTAGACGAGGCTCGATACGCGCTCCTGGAGGCGGCTGGCGAGATCGGAGCCGCTGTCGAGGGGGACCCGGAGGGCCTTCTCGATCTGGGACTGGGTCTGCTCGACCTGGCCGTTGAGGCTCTTCGTGAGGTCCTCGCGACGGCGGTCGAGCTCGCGGCGGCGCTCGCGGAGCTCGCGCTCGACGCGCGTGCGGGTCTTGCGGACCTCGCGCTCGAGCCGGTTGCGGGCCGTGGCGCCGCGGTGCTCGAAGTGACGCAGCTGGCTCTGGGCCTTCTCGGGGGTGGAGTAGTTGGAGATCACCTCGCTCACGCCCGAGACTACGCGCTCACGTGCGATGAGGGCGGCGCCGACGGGGATCAGGACGGCGCGCTCGGCGTAGTTGCCCGCGGCGGTCGCGGGCCGGCGGGCGCCCGCTGCAGTCGTGCTCGTGGCAGGTCGCCTCG
>DASZFE010000168.1:0-1716 GCA_035940155.1 Solirubrobacteraceae bacterium
GCCTGAAGGAGCTCGTGGACGCGGGGGAGCTCGGGGAGCTCTACTACCTCTACGGCAACCGCCTGAACCTCGGGAAGCTCCGGGCGGATGAGAACGCCCTCTGGAGCCTCGGGGCGCACGACGTCTCGGTCGTCCTGCACCTCGTCGAGGAAGACCCCGTGGAGTGCCTCGCCCACGGGGAGTCCTACGTGCGCGAGGGCGTCCAGGACGTCGTCTTCTGCTACCTGCGCTTCCCCTCCGGGGTCGTCGCGCACCTGCACCTCTCCTGGCTCGATCCCCACAAGGAGCGCCGCCTCACCGTCGTCGGGGCGCGGCGGATGGCGACCTTCGACGACATGGCCCTGGAGGGCAAGCTGACCCTCTACGACAAGGGCTTCGACGAGGACGTCCGCTCCTGGGGGGAGTACATCGCGCGCTCCGGGGAGATCTTCTCGCCGCGCATCCCCAACGTCGAGCCCCTGCGCGTGGAGTGCGAGCACTTCCTCCAGTGCATCCGCACCGGCCAGACCCCCCGCTCCGACGGCGAGAGCGGGCTGCGAGTCGTGCGCGTCCTGGAGCGACTCCAGCGCTCGCTCGACGGGTGAGGGATCGGGGGCGACGCGACACCGGCGGACATGATGCCGGCGGATGCGACGCCGGCGCGAAGGCGCTAGGCCGTCTGCACTGTCCCGCGGCGATCGACGCCTTCGAAGGGCGCCTGCCGGCGGCTGCGGCGATCCGGGCGCAGGACCGGCCCGCGGGAGTTCCCGATGAGATGCAGGATGAAGGCGTCCCGCGTGACGCTGTAGCGCAGCAGGGGGCGCATCAGGAAGAACCAGTGCCGGGCCACGTACCGGCGTGGCCGTGCCGTCGTGCGCAACTCAGCTCCTTTCGACCCCCTATAGGTTTAGCGGACTCGGTCGGCCTGTCGGGATGACAAGTCGAAGACGACTCCGTCCCATAGGAGCAACCGTGGCCTCGCAGACATATACGAACGGGGAGGCCAAATTCCTACTTGCGTGGGGAAGGCGCGCGAGGCGCGGGGAAGGCGCGCGAGGGAACGACGCGCGCGGGGGGATCGGCCCCGAAGGCGCTAGCCCTCCGCGGGCCGCAAGAGCCGCGCGCCGAGGGTGCCCAGGACGCGGTCGACGGCGGCCTCGATGCTCTCCTGGCCGGAGCGCAGGACGAGGTCGGGCTGGAGGGGGGGCTCGTAGGGGGCGTCGACGCCGGTCATCCCCGAGAGCTCGCCGGCGCGGGCGCGGGCGTAGAGGCCCTTGGGGTCGCGCTCCTCGCAGAGGGCGAGGGGGGCGTCGACGAAGACCTCGATGAAGGCGAGGTCGATCGCGGAGTGAAGCGCCGCGGCCTCCTCGCGGTCGCGGACGTAGGGGCTGACGAGGCTGACGAGGGCGACGGTCCCGGACTCCGCGAGCAGGCGCGCGACGTGGGCGGTGCGCCGGACGTTCTCCGCGCGGGCGGCCTCGTCGAAGCCGAGGTCCCCGTTGAGGCCGTGGCGGAGGTTGTCCCCGTCGAGCAGGTAGGCCGGGCGGCCGGCGGCGACCAGCCGGCGCTCCACCTCGGTGGCGATCGTGGACTTGCCCGACGCCGACAGGCCGGTGAGCCACAAGGTCATGCCCTGCGTGACCCGGTCGGATCGGCGAACGGCGGCTGGATGCCAGACGATGGACGCGCTCGGCTCGGGGATCATCCCGGCGGCGACCGTGTTGTTGGTCGCGTCGT
>DASZFE010000169.1:0-8360 GCA_035940155.1 Solirubrobacteraceae bacterium
CGCGCGGGCTGGCAGCAGGGGATGTCGCGGTCGAGCCGTCATCGGCGGCTCATTCTAAGTGCGCTCGTCTGCTCGGCCGGTGAGGGGCCGTGCGGGAGCCTGGGCCGACGGGCGAGGCTCGCGCTCGCCGGCTCAGACGGCGGTGAAGGCGGGGCGCTCGCGGCGGGCCTTGCCTCGGCTTGCCAGGCGCTCGCGCAGGATGCCCGCGGCGGCCTCGGGCGTGGAGCCCAGGCGCGCGACGGTGCTCGCCCCCGTGTCCGGGAGGGCGCCGCGGTAGTCGAGGACCTCGAGGTCCCCTCCGGCCTGGCGGACGGAGTAGACCAGGCGCCCGAGCGCGTCGAGGGAGGCGCGCGAGCCGCTGAGGACGATCGCGCTCGGGTTCAGCGCCCGCAGCGCCCGGCCGATCCGGGAGGGCTCGAGCTCGAAGGGGAGCGTCAGGACGCGCAGGCCGGCGCGGCGCAGGAAGAGCTCGAGCGCCTGGATGTAGAGCGCGTCGATGTCCGGGGGGCGGCTCGCGTCGAAGATCAGCACGCCCTCGTCGCGGGTCGCCGGGGGGGCGACCCGCTGGGCCGCCGCGAGCCAGCCCGTGGCGTAGCGCCACGCGAAGCCGTACTCGGGCGAGCCCCCCGCCTCGGGGTCCTCCTCCGCGAGTGACTCCACGGCGGCGAGCAGGAGCGACTCGACCGTGCGCTCGAGCGCCCGCACCGCGAGGCCCTCCTCCAGGAGGCGGTCCGCGCGCTGCTGGTCGAAGGCCGCGAGCGCCGCGGCGAGGCGGCCGGGGGAGGAGATCCCCTCGCCCCGCTCCCGCGCGATCGAGATCGCCGAGGAGATGTTCTGGGTCTCCTCGAAGGCCCGGCGCAGGGACTCGATCTCCGCGAGCTCGAACTGCCGGTGCCCGCCCTGCGTGCGTCGGGGCCGGGGATAGCTGAAGCGCCGCTCCCAGCTGCGCAGCGTGTTCGGGCTGACCCCCAGCATCGCCGCCGCGGCGTTCGTACGTATGACGCTCATTGCCCAGCCATGTTCACCTTTGAGGGGCTCGCGGCCAAGCCCCGCAAGCGCTCGTGCAGCCTGGGAGATCTCGTGCACGCGCAGGGGCGCGCGCGGGGGCTTGGCGAGGGGGCGGGCCGCCGGCCCCGGGGCGCTCCTACGATGGGCTCCGATGCGCCTGCGCCTCTACCACCACTCCGACGGCGCGCGCGTGGCCTACCGGGAGCTCGGCGTCGGACCGCCGCTGGCGCTCCTGCACTCGGCGATGCTCTCCCACCGGGAGTGGGAACCGATCGTGCGCGACCTCTCCGAGCGCTTCCGCGTGGTCCTCCCCGACCTCCCGCTGCACGGGGACTCCGAGGACCGCCCCCGCCACCCCTACACGATCGACTGGTTCGCGGAGGTCCTCGCGGGGTTCGCCGCGGAGATCTTGGGGCCGCGGCCCATGATCGCCGGCCACGACGCGGGCGCGGAGATCCTCCTGCACGCGATCGACGCCGGGCGCCTGGACCCGGCGCGCGTGGTCCTGATGCCCAACCGCCTGCATCGCCCGCCCGAGCGCGCGGCGCTGCGCGAGACCCTGCGGCTCGCGGCCTGCGCGGGGGCGGTCCCGGGCCTCGACCGTGCGATCACCTACGGGGTGCCCCTTCTCTTCAAACCGGCCCTCGGCTCGCGCCTCTGCGCCCGGGGCGAGCCCGCCGCGGCCGACCTGATCAGGCACGCCGTCGCGGACGTTCCGGGCAACTCGAGCCTCGCGCGCTCCTGGGCGAAGTGCGCCCGGCGCTGGCCCCGCGGGGCGCAGAGGGGGCTCCTGGAGCTCTACCCCCGGGTCCAGCAGCCCGTCCTCCTCCTCTGGGCCGACCGCGACCCGCTCCACCCGCTCGCGGGCGCCGAAGAGGCCCTGCGGCTGCTCCCTCACGGGCAGCTGCGGGTGCTCTCGGGGACGGGCTTCCTGATCGCCTACGACGACCCCGTCGGGCTCGCACGGGAGCTCGTGGCCTTTTGTGGGTAGGGTTCCCGCCGATGGCCGAGAGGACGAGCACCGACAAGCAGCTCTGGGGCGGCGAGACGACGAGGGCCGTGGAGAACTTCCCGATCTCCGGTGAGCGGGTCCCCGTCTCGGTGGTGCGCTGGCTCGCGCGCGTCAAGGGCGCCGCGGCCGCGGTGAACTGCGAGCTCGGGCTCCTGGACAAGCGCCGCGCGGGCCGGATCGAGCGGGCGGCGGCGGAGATCGCGGCGGGCAAGCACGACGAGCAGTTCCCGATCGACGTCTTCCAGACGGGCTCGGGGACCTCGACGAACACGAACGCCAACGAGGTCATCGCGGCGCTCGCCGGCGAGAACGTCCACCCTAACGACCACGTGAACATGGGGCAGTCCTCCAACGACGTGTTCCCCTCCGCCGTCCACCTCGCCGCGCTCGAGGTCGCCCAGAACGAGCTCCTCCCGGCGCTGAAGCTGCTGGAGCGGGCCTTCGCGAAGAGGTCAAAGAGCTTCCAGGGCGTCGTGAAGGCGGGGCGGACGCACCTGATGGACGCGGTCCCGGTGACCCTCGGCCAGGAGTTCGCGGGCTACGGCGCGCAGATGGCCCTCGCGCAGGAGCGCGTCGCGGCGGCCCTCGTCCACGTCGGGCAGATCCCCCTCGGGGGGACGGCGACGGGGACCGGCCTGAACACGCACCCGAGGTTCGCCGAGAAGGTCCGCGCGCGCTTGCGGAGGGAGTCGGGCCTGAAGCAGATCGCGCCCCCGCTGGACCGCTTCGAGGCGCAGGCGAGCCGCGACGCGCTCGTTGAGCTCTCGGGCGCCCTGAAGGTGGTCGCGGTCTCCCTCACGAAGATCGCGGGCGACCTCGCCCTGATGGGCTCGGGCCCGCGGGCGGGGATCGGCGAGCTCTTCCTGCCGGAGCTGCAGAAGGGCTCCTCGATCATGCCGGGGAAGGTCAATCCCGTGATCCCCGAGGTCGTGCTCCAGGTCTCGGCGCAGGTGATCGGCAACGACACCGCGATCACGGTGGGCGGGATGCAGGGCCAGTTCGAGCTCAACGTCCGGATCCCCCTGATCGCGCGGAATCTTCTGCAGTCCCTCCATCTTCTGTCGAGCGCCTCGCGGGTCTTCGCGGAGAAGTGCGTGGACGGCCTGCGGGCGAACCGCGCCGGGACGGACGCCTCGGCCGGGGCGACCCTGGCGGTGGCGACGGCCCTGAACGGGGCGATCGGCTACGACAAGGGCGCCGTGATCGTCAAGAAGGCCGTCGACTCCGGCCGGCCGCTGCGGGAGGTCGCGCTCGAGGAGGGCGTCGACGCGAAGCTGTACGACGAGACGATCGACCTGCGCCGGATCGCCGCGGGCAATCAGGGCTGAGCCCGGGCGCCCGCTCCCGGCGCCTCCACCGCGCCGAGCATCCCCTCCAGCAGCATCCGCGCGCCGGCCTTCGACAAGGGTTCGTTGAGGTTGCCGCACTTCGGCGACTGGACGCAGGAGGGACAGCCCCCGGGTCCCGTGCAGGGGCACCCGGAGATCAGGCGGTGCGCGTCGCGGCAGAGCTCCTCGAAGCGCAGGAAGGCCGTGCGGGTGATCCCGACGCCGCCGGGGTGGCCGTCGTAGACGAAGATCGTCGGCCCGCCCGTCTGGGGGTGGAGGTTCGTGGAGAGCCCCCCGATGTCCCAGCGGTCGCACATCGCCAGGAGCGGCAGGACGGCGATCTGGGCGTGCTCGAGCGCGTGGAGGGCGCCGAGGAGCGCCTCGAATGGGATCGTCTCGTCGGTGCCTCCGGGGGCCCCGCCCGCGATGGGGTCTGACGCGCCAAGTCCCCCCTTCCCGGGGCCACTTCCACCCGGCGCCCCGCCTGCGCCGAGCCCCGCCGCCCCGATCACCCCCGCGGGCCACTCGAACCAGAGGGCCTGCGTGGAGAAGGTGGTCTGCGGGAGGTCGAGGGCGAGGAGGTCGATCTGGGAGTGGTCGGAGAGCCGGCGGCGCTGGTAGGCGAGGACGGTGTCGGTGACGGAGACCTCGCCGAAGGAGAGGGTGACGCCGAGGGTCTCGCGGCGGTCCAGGAGGCGCTCGATGGCGGTGTCGGTCTCGCTCTTGGGCTGGGTGTACCAGTCGCCGTCGAAGGGGGCGACGAGGGCGCGGCGGTTGCGGAGGTCGAGCTCGCGGACCTCGTAGGAGCGGCCGATGTGCAGGTAGATGGCGCCCTGGTGGATGGTGGTGGGCGCGCGGGCGGCCTCGGTGACGCCGATGAGCTCGCCGGAGGAGAGGTCGACGATCGCGAAGGTCTCGGTGGAGGCGGAGCGCAGGGAGACGTTCGCGGCGGGGTACTCGCCGGGGTTGCGCGGGGCGAAGCTCCTGTCGGGCCGGCGGCGGAGCAGCCCGGCGTTGACCAGCCGCTCGGCGTGGGCTTCCCAGCGTGGCCCGAGGAACTCGGCGTCGGTTGGGCCGAGGGGCCCCTCGTGGGCGGCGCAGAGGAGGTGGGCGGCGTGGATCTGGGGGTTCTCGTGGTCGAGGATCGCGGCCTCCAGGGGGCGCTCCAGGAACTCGTCGGGGTTGCGGCAGAAGAACTGGTCGAGGGCGTCCTCGCCGGCGACGTATACGGCGAGCCCCCGCCCGCGCCGTCCGGCGCGGCCCCACATCTGCCGCAGGGAGGCGACGGTGCCGGGGAAGGTTACGACGAGCGCGGCGTCGAGCTCGCCGATGTCGATCCCGAGCTCCAGGGCGTTGGTGGTGACGACCGCGCGGAGCTCCCCGCGGGTGAGGCGCTCCTCGATCTCGTGGCGCTGCTGGGGGGTGTAGCCGGCGCGGTAGGGGAGGACGAGCTCGGCGAGCTCGGGGTCGCTCACCTCGAGCTCCTGGCGGGCGAGGCGGCTGAGGAGCTCGACGCCCTTGCGGGACTTCATGAAGCAGATCGCGCGGGCGCCCTCGCGGACGAGCCGCGCGAGGAGCTCGGCGGCCTCGGCCAGGACTGAGCGCCGCGCGCCGATCACCTCGTCGGTGAGGGGGGGGTTCCACATGGCGATCCGCCGGCTCGGCGCGGGGGAGCCGTCGCGGTCGATCAGGGTGAAGTCCGAAAGGCCCGTGAGGCGCTCGGCGAGCTCGATCGGATTGGCGATCGTGGCGGAGGCGAGGACGAAGCGGGGGGTCGTGCCGTAGGCGGCGGCGATCCGGCGCAGGCGCCGCAGGACGTTGGCGACGTGCGAGCCGGGGACCCCCCGGTGGACGTGGGCCTCGTCGACGACGACGAGGGCGAGGTTCGCGAAGAGCTCGGCCCAGGCGGGGTGGTTGGGGAGGATGCCCACGTGGAGCATGTCGGGGTTCGAGAGGACGATGTTCGCGCGGCGGCGGATCTGCGCGCGCGCCTCGCGCGGGGTGTCGCCGTCGTAGATGGCGGGGCGGACGCGGTCTGTGAGCCCGAAGGCGGCGAGCGCGCGGGCCTGGTCCTGGGCGAGGGCCTTGGTGGGGTAGAGGTAGAGCGCGCGGGCCTTCGCGTCCCGGCAGAGGACGTCGAGGGTGGGGAGGTTGAAGCAGAGGGACTTCCCCGAGGCGGTCCCGGTGGTGATGATCGTGGGCCCGGCCCAGGCGGCGTGGAGGGCTTCGGCCTGGTGGGAGTAGAGCCGCTGGATCCTGGCGTGCGCGAGGGCCTCGATCACCTTGGGGTGGAGCTCGGGGGGGAGCTCGCGCGGGCGCGCGCGGCTGGGCCCCTCGCGGGCCTCGCGGACGAGGCGCCCGTCCTCGCGCCCGTCTTGGAGGAGCGCGTCCCAGGGGGCGGGCTTGGGCTTGGTGCGCTCGGCGGCCACGGGCCTGAGATAGTAGGAGGGGATGGCCGAGGCGGAGCTGCGCACCTTCCACCACTCGCGCTACCCCGCGGAGCGGATCGCGGCGGAGCGGGAGCTGACGGTCTCGGTGTGCGTGCCCACGCGGGAGTGCGCGGGGACGATCGGGGCAGTCGTGGAGGCCCTCGCGGGGCTCCGGGAGGCGGGGGCGATCGATGAGGTCCTCGTGATCGACGCGGGCTCGGCGGACGGGACGGCTGAGATCGCGGAGGGGGCCGGGGCGCAAGTCCACCAGGAGGCGGAGCTGATGCCGGAGCTGCCCGAGCTCGGCCCGGTGCTCGGGAAGGGGGACGCGATGTGGCGGGCGCTCTCGGTCGCGCGGGGGGAGGTGATCTGCTTCGTGGACGGGGACAGCGAGGAGTTCTCCGCGCATTTCGCCTGCGGCCTGATCGGCCCGCTGGTGTGTGAGCCACAGCCCGACGAGGCGGGCGGCTCTGACACGCGCAGCGCGCAGCGGGTGGAGCTCGTGAAAGGCTTCTACCGCCGCCCCTTCCGGTCGGGCGGGGTCACCCTGCCGGAGGGGGGCGGGCGGGTTAACCACCTGACGGCGCGCCCGGCGCTGGCGCTGTTCTACCCGGAGCTCGCGGCCGTGCGCCAGCCGCTCGCGGGCGAGGTTGCGGCGCGGCGGGGGCTGCTGGAGCGGATCCCCTTCGCGACGGGCTTCGGGGTGGAGATAGCGATGCTGATCGACGCGTGGCGCGAGGTGGGGCTCGGGGGCCTCGCGCAGGTGGACCTGGAGGTGCACCACAACCGCCACCGGCCGCTCGCGGAGCTGACGGAGATGGCGGAGACGGTCCTTGCGACGATCGCACGGCGTATGGAGGCGGAGGGGCGGCTGAGCGGTGTGCCCGAGCGGGAGGGGCCGGCGTCCGGAGCGGGCGAGGCGCCCCTCGAGCGCCCTCCATTCGCGAGCCTGGGCGTGGCGGGGGCGCCGCGATGAGCGCGGAGATCCGTCCGCGGTGCGTGTACGTGGACCTGGACGGGACGCTGCTGGGACGGGATGCGTCGCTGTTTCACGACGGGGAGGGGGCGATTTCGATGGATGCCTCCCGCGCGGTCGAGGCGTGCCTGCGGGCGGGGGTCGAGGTGGTGCTGATGTCGGGGCGCCGCCGGGCGCAGGTGGCGGAGGGCGCGCGTCTGCTGGGTCAGGGCTCCTACATCTTTGAGGCGGGGGCGTGCGTGGTGCTTGAGGGGGAGGAGCACTGGCTGACGGGCGAGATGCTCCCGGGGGAGCTGACGATCGCCGAGCAGATCGAGCGCTCGGGGGCCCCGGGGCTGCTGCTGGAGCACTACGAGGGGCGCCTTGAGTACCACGAGCCCTGGCACGTGGAGCGGGAAGTCTCACACCTCTTCCGCGGGCTCGTCGAGGCGGGGGAGGCGGACGAGCTGCTCGCGGAGGGGGGCCACGGGAACCTGCGGCTCGTGGACAACGGGGTCGTGCGGCGGCGCTCGGCGGCGCTGGCGGAGCTGCCGCACGTGCGCTGCTATCACCTGGTGCCCGCGAGCGCGTCGAAGGCGCGGGCGGTGGCCTTCCACATGCGCGCCCGGGGCTACGCCCGCGAGGAGACCTTCGCAGTGGGGGACTCGCGCGAGGACATGGCGTGCGCGGAGCACGTGGGCTGCTTCTGGCTGGTCTCAAACGCCCTCACGCGCGACCCGAGCATCGGGGAGGCGATCGCGCTGGCGGGCTCCCCGGAGCGGGTGCGGATCTGCGAGGGCGCGTACGGGGCGGGCGTGTACGAGGCGGTCGTGCGTACGTTGATGGGGGATTGAGTGGTGGGCGGCGTGCCGGGGCCTGCGCGTATCGACCGTCGTCATGCTCGCCCGCGGCCTCGGTGTCTACGCGAGCAAGCTATTGGTTATCTTTATACCAAAACTTGTTATCTTCATAACGAAAAAGTAGTATCCTACCGGGACCATGAGTGACCCCCACGAGTCGATCGGCGCGCTCTTTCCCCTCGGAGGTCCGGTACCACCGGACCTGATCATTGGGCGTCGCGGTGAGATCGATGAGATCGGCGGCCGGCTGCGGGAGGGCATGAGCACAATGCTCGCCGGCGCACGCCGGATTGGCAAGACGACCGTGTGCGCCGCGGTCTGCGAGCAGCTGGGGAGCGAGGGTGCTCTCGTGATCGAGGTCGATGTGCCGGAGCGAGAAGACTCGCGAGCGTTGCTTCAGCTCATCATCGACGCTTGCAGTCGGATCTCCTTGGCGCGCAGAGGCCGATCCGCTCTGCGCGCGGCACGTCCAACGATCGAGAAGCTCCTCTCCGAATACGGAGTGCCACTCGACCTCGGCGCGCTGGGTCGGGAGCTGGAGGAGCCGCCGGCGCGAGCGGTGCTGTCTCTGCCGGCCGAGCTCGCTCGAGCGGAGGGCAGGCGAGCATTGCTCTTCCTCGACGAGCTCCAACGTGTCGTGGACTACGCCGACGGCGAGAACGTCTTGTGCGATCTGGTCGACATCTACGGCGGCTCGAAAGACGCGGTGGTCCTGGTCGACGGAAGCGACGAGCGAGCCCTGAGCGGCATGTTCGGCGCGCCGATGCA
>DASZFE010000170.1:0-2253 GCA_035940155.1 Solirubrobacteraceae bacterium
CCGGGACCCCCGCTTCATCGGCGGCCACCCGCTCGCGGGGGCCGAGACGGGCGGCGTGGCGAACGCCCGGGAGGATCTCTTCGAGGGCGCGACCTGGTACCTCACGCCCGCACCGACCGTGGACCCCGCGCTGCGGGAGCGTCTGAGTGCCCTGATCGAGCGCCTCGGCGCGCACCCCCGGGCGGTGACCCCCGAGACCCACGACCGGCTGATGGCCTGCGTCTCGCACCTCCCGCACGTCCTTGCGAACCTCCTCGTCGCGCAGGCCCTCGCGGCCTTCGAGCGGGAGTCCTCCAGGCCGATCGCCGGCCCGAGTCTGCGGGACGCGATCAGGGTCGCGGGCGCGAACACGGCGATCTGGACAGACATCTACCTCGCCAACGCCCCCGCCCTGATCGAGGCGATCGACGAGCTTGCGGGGCGCCTTCTGGCGGTGCGGGCGATCCTCTCGGAAGGGGATCCGGGCGCGCTCGCCGCGTGGAACGACGCCGCGCGCGCGGCCCGCGGGGCCTTCCTGGACGGGCCATGAACCTCCGCTTCGAGCCCTCCGAGGGCCTCACGGGCCAGTACACGGCGCCCGCGGACAAGTCGATCTCCCACCGCGCCGCGCTCCTGGGCGCGATGTCGCCCTACCCGATGCGGATCGAGAACTACCTCCACGCCGCCGACACGACCTCGACGCTCGACGCCGTGCGGACCCTCGGGGCGCTCGTGGAGGAGCGCGACGGGGGGCTCGTCGTGCGCGGGACCGGCCTGCGCGAGGCGCGCGAGCCGCGCGAGCCGATCGACGTGGGCAACGCCGGGACGCTCCTGCGCCTGCTCCCCGGATGGCTCGCGGCGCAGCGGGGACGCTCCTTCACGCTCGACGGGGACGAGTCGATCCGCCGCCGCCCCGTCGACCGGATCGCCGAGCCCCTGCGGCTGATGGGCGCGAAGGTGGAGGCGAGCGAGGGACGCTTCGCACCCCTGACCGTCCGCGGGGCGCGCCTGCGCGCGATCTCCTACGAGGTCCCCGTGGCGAGCGCGCAGGTGAAGTCCTGCGTGCTCCTCGCCGCGCTCACCGCCGATGGTGAGAGCACCGTCTCCGAGCCCGCGCGCAGCCGCGACCACACCGAGCGGCTGCTCCTGCGCGCGGGCGTGACGATCCACCGCGAGGGCGCCCGCGTGAGCGTGACGAACGCCGACGAGCTCGTCCTGGAGCAGATCCGCGTCCCGGGCGACCCGAGCTCGGCGGCCTTCATGGTCGCGGCCGGCGTGCTCGTTCCCGGCTCGCGCCTGCTCGTCCGCGACGTCGGCGTGAACTGGACGCGCACGGGCTTCCTGCGGATCCTGCGCCGGATGCGGGGGATCGTCCTGGGGGACCTCGAGGAGGAGTCCGCGGAGCTCACGGGCCTCGAGCCCGTGAGCGACCTCGACGTCGCGCACGGCCAGCTCGAGGGGACCCTCGTCGAGCCCGATGAGGTCCCGCTCGCGATCGACGAGCTCCCGCTCGTGGCGCTCCTGGGCTGCTTCGCCGTGGGCGAGACCGTCGTGCGGGGCGCCCAGGAGCTGCGCCTGAAGGAGTCCGACCGGATCACGACCGTCGTGGAGGGCCTGCGGGGCCTGGGGGCCGAGATCGAGGCGACCGAGGACGGCTTCGCGGTTCGCGGCGCCGGGGGCCTGCGCGGCGGGGTCCTCGAGGCCCACGGCGACCACCGCCTGGCGATGCTCGGCGCGATCGCGGGCCTCGCCTCCCGCGAGGGCGTCGAGGTGCGTGGGATCGAGGCCTCCGCGGTCTCCTATCCGCGGTTCGTCGAGGACCTCGAGGCGCTGTGCTCGTAGCGGGGGTCGCGCAGACGGCGGTGAAGGCGCGGTGCTCGTAGCGATCGACGGCCCCTCCGGGTCGGGGAAGTCCACGGTCGCCCGGGCGCTCGCGGAGCGGCTCGGCTTCACCTACCTGGACAGCGGCGCGATGTACCGCTGTGTGGGGCTCCTCTCGCTGGAGGAGCCCACCCGATCCCCGGGCTCCCTCGCGCGCGGAGCCCGCATCGAGCTCGACCCGGGGGCCGGCGGGCCCGACGCCGGCCCACGCGTGCTGCTCGACGGCCGCGACGTCACCGAGGCGATCCGCGCCCCGGAGGTCTCCGAGGCGGCCTCGCGGGTGGCGGCCGATCCTCAGGTGCGCGAGGCCCTGGTGGTCCGGCAGCGGGAGCTGATCGCCGGGGGCGACTGGGTCGCGGAGGGCCGGGACATCGGCACCGTGGTCGCGCCCGA
>DASZFE010000171.1:0-2719 GCA_035940155.1 Solirubrobacteraceae bacterium
AAGTCCCCCGAATCTCCAGCGAGTCTGTTGATGACAACCGCGGTTCGTTCACGATCGAGCCGCTAGATCGCGGGTTCGGCTACACCTTCGGCAACTCCCTGCGGCGCGTGCTGCTCTCCTCACTCGCGGGCGCTGCGGTAACGAGCGTGCGCATCGAGGGAGTCGCGCACGAGTTCTCGACCGTCGCGGGCGTCAAGGAGGACGTGACGGACATCGTCCTGAACCTGAAGGGCGTGGTGTGCCGGATGCACTCCGACGCGACCGAGGTCGAGGCGCCGCTCGTCGTGAGCGGGCCGGGCGAGATCACCGCGAAGGACATCGACCTGCCCGCGGGCGTGGAGATCCTGAACCCCGACGTGCACATCGCCACGCTCGAGAAGAAGACGAAGCTCGAGCTCTACATGACCGTCGGCCGCGGCCGAGGCTACCGGCCGGCGGAGGAGAACAAGTCGCCCGACCAGCCGATCGGGGTGATCCCGATCGACTCGATCTTCTCGCCCGTGCGGCGGGTGGCCTACGCGGTCGACCAGGCGCGCGTGGGACAGAAGACGGACTTCGACAAGCTCACGCTGGACATCGAGACGGACGGTTCGATCGAGCCGCAGGCCGCGCTGCGCGAGGCGGCCGAGCTCTTGATCTCCCAGCTGGCGATCTTCACCGACGCGGATCGGATCCAGGAGCTGCGGGCCTCGCCGGGCGGACAGCTCGACGGGCACGGACTCGCGGTGGGCGGGGCGATCCCGGCGGGGATGCAGGGCGAGGAGTGGAGCATCCTGATCGAGGAGCTCGAGCTCGGGGTGCGCTCCTACAACTGCCTCAAGCGCGCGGGCATCCAGACGGTGGGCGATCTGATCTCGAAGTCCGAGGCCGAGCTCGCGGCGATCCCGAACTTCGGGAAGAAGTCGATCGACGAGGTCATCGAGACGCTGCGCGGGCGTGGGCTGGACCTGCGCCAGGATTGAGGCTAGAGTGCTCGCGCGATGAGACACCAGAAGACCCGCAACAAGCTCAGCCGCGACACGGCGCACCGGAAGTCGCTCTTGATGAACCTCTCGAAGGAGATCCTCGAGCACGAGCGGATCAAGACGACCGAAGCGAAGGCGAAGGCGGTTAGGCCGGAGATCGAGAAGCTGATCACGCTCGCCAAGCGCGGCGATCTGCACGCGCGCCGCCAGGCGCTCTCGGCGCTCTCCCAGGACAAGTTCGCGGTGCACCGCCTCTTCGAGGAGGTCGCGCCCCGCTATGCGGATCGTCCGGGCGGGTACACGCGGATCCTGAAGCTCGGCCCGCGCCGCTCGGATGCGACCGAGATGGTCTTCCTCGAGCTCGTCTGAGGACTGCGCGGGGCCGCGGACGCCGGGCGTGGAGGATCCTCTTCGGGCGCGGCATGGGCGGGGCACGGCGATGGTGACGAGGCTCACGATCGAGTACGACGGGTCGGGCTTCGCGGGCTGGGCGCGCCAGCCGGAGCTGCGCACGGTCCAGGGAGAGCTCGAGGGGGCGCTGCGGAAGGTCCTCGGGGAGCGCACCGCCGATGGGCAGGGCCCGCTCACGTTGAGCGTCGCGGGGCGGACGGACCGCGGGGTCCACGCATGGGGGCAGGTCGCGAGCTACGCGCACGAGGCGGTGGACCCGATGCGCCTGAACGCGCTCCTCGGAGATGACCTCGCGGTGCTCGCCTCAGAGCCCGCCTCGGAGGGCTTCGACGCGCGCGCGGACGCGCGGAGCCGGACGTACTGCTACCGCGTCCTCGCACGGCGTGAGCGGAGCGTCTTCCTGCGCGGGCGCGCGCTCTGGTGGCCGACGGAAGTCGACGTGGAGGCGCTGCACGCGTGCGCGGCGGCGGTCCGGGGAACGCACGACTTCACGGCCTTCACGCCCACGGAGACCGAGCACGTGCGCTTCGAGCGCGAGATCCTCGACGCGCGCTGGGAGGTCGAGGGCGAGCTGCTCGAGCTCTGGATCGAGGCGGACGCGTTCCTGCGGCACATGAACCGGGTGCTCGTCGGGACGATGCTCGAGATCGCCGCGGGCCGGCGCACGTTCGAGGACTTCGAGCGCCTGCTCACGGGCCGTCCCCGCGCGGAGGCGGGCCCGACGGCGCCCGCGCACGGTCTGGCGCTCGCGTCGGTCGCGTACTGAGAGCGGGCCGACCCGGCCCGTATCCTGAGTGGCGATGCTGAACGTGCTCCTGACGAACGACGACGGGATCGAGGCCGAGGGCCTGCAGCGGATGCGCGCAGCGCTCGCGGCGCTCCCGGGGGTGCGGCTTGCGGTGATCGCCCCCGACGGGAACCGCTCTGCGATGGCTCGCTCGATCACGACGCGGCGGCCGCTGTGGGTCACGGAGGTCCCCTTCGAAGACGGGAGCGTGGGGTACGCGACGGACGGGACGCCGGTGGACTGCGTGCGCCTGGCGAGCCTCGGGGCGGTCGAGGGCTTCCGGGCGGACCTGGTGGTCTCGGGGATCAACCACGGGGCGAACCTGGGCGACGACATCACCTACTCGGGGACGGTCGCGGCGGCGCTCGAGGGCATCGTCCTGGGGCTCCCGGCGATCGCGGTCTCCCAGCAGTCGGGCGCGCGGGCGCTTGACTTCCGCTTCCACGGGGGCTTCCAGTTCGGGGTCGCGGCGAGCTTCGTGGCGCGCCTGGTGGAGCGCCTCGAGGAGCTCCCGCTGCCGGGGGGGACGCTCCTGAACGTGAACGTCCCCGCGGGG
>DASZFE010000172.1:0-5667 GCA_035940155.1 Solirubrobacteraceae bacterium
GCTCGACCCCGCGAGCGAAGTTAACTTTGATATCGCCGCGGACGGTGGAGCCGCGGGTAGCGACTACTCACAGCTCGTCTCCCCCGGCCCGATCGCCCTGGGCGGCGCCGCCGTCGGCGTCCGCGTGCGGCGCCCGAAAGAAACCTGCGCCACCCTCCCCCCCGGTCGGGTCTACACGCTCGCCACCGCCACCGGGGGGCTCACGGGCACCTTCGGGAACGCCCCCGAAGGGGGGCTCGTGCCGATCAACTTCCGGGAAAGCTGCGGGGCGGTCTCCCAGTACCTCCGCGTCGCCTACGACTACGCCACGGGGACCGTCACGGGGACCGTCGTCGCGGGGCCCACCTCCACGACGATGCTCACCTCCTCCGTGGGCGCCCCCGAAACCAACCAGGGGGTGCGGCTCACCGCCACCGTCACCGCGAGCTCGGGCGGCCCCGAAGGTAACGTCGAATTCCGCAACGGCGCGAACGCGATCCCCAACTGCGGCTTCCAGCCCGTCAGCGCCGGGGTGGCGACGTGTCAGACCTCCTTCGCCGCCGCCTCCTCCCCCGAGCACCTCACCGCCGCCTTCGTTCCCCGTGCCGGGGTCAATCTCCAGGGATCCACCAGCGGACCCCTCAGCCTCACGGTCACCCCGGGCGCCACAACGACGCATCTTCAGATATCCAACACCTCCCCCGCGATCGGCCAGAGCGTCACCTACACCGCCACCGTCGCCGCCCCCTCCAACCCCGGTGCCGCCATCCCCACCGGGACCGTCGAATTCCGCGACGACGGCCTCCCCATCGGCTCCTGCGCGAGCCGGCCCCTCACCGGGCCCCCCGCCCCCGTGAGCGCCGGCTGCCAGATCAGCTACCCCTCTGGCGGCTCCCACGGGATCTCCGCCCGGTACGTCGGGGACGCGAGCTTCGCCGGTTCCCTCACCCCCGAACAGACCCTCACCGTCCCCGCCGCCCCCACCACCCCGACCGGCAACCAGCAGGTCGCCGGCTCGAACACCACGCACGGCGGCGTCTCCCTCGTGGGCACCACCATCTCCGTCCCGGGGAGCCTCAAGGGGTCCGTCAAGCTCCACTGCACCGCCCCCGGGGGCTGCCGTGGAACGCTCACCCTCACCGCCCGCGTGAGCTCGAAGGGCAGGCACGGGAAGCGGCGCACCCGCACCCTCAACCTCGGGACCGCCCCCTTCACCCTCTCCGCCGGCCAGACCCTCAGCGTCAAGATCGAGCTCTCCCCCGCTCTCCACGCGCTCCTCGCCGCCGGCCACGGCCGCCTCGCCGCGAGCCTCACCCTCATCGAAGAAGCCTCCGGTCAGGAAGCCGAACAGACCAAGAAAGTCCGCCTCCTCCAGCAGGCCACGGGCGGGCGGCGGAAGAAGAGGAAGTAGGCCTCTCCGGCCGACGCGCGGAATCGGCCGTCCCAAGGGTTCGCACGCCGCCTGGTCGCGCGCCGTCCTAAGTCTCCCGCTCCGCCCGCCACCCCCCCGAGGCGTAGTCCTCGAGCCCTCCGAACATCTCCCCCGTCTGGAGGGTCCGCATCCCGTGCTCGTACTCCCCCGCCAGGGCCCCCTCGAGGGTGAGCGACCACTGCTCGTAGGAGGAGAGCCGGTCGCTGCGCATCGCCGCCTGGGGCTTCCCGGAGATCTCCCGCGCGAGCTCCAGCGCCCCCGCGAGGGCCTCCCCGTTCGGGACCACGCGGTTCGCGAGGCCCATCCGCAGGGCCTCCTCCCCGCTCACCCCCCGGCCCGTCAGGATCAGGTCAAGCGCGTGGCTCTGCCCGAGCAGCCGCGTCAGGCGGACCGTTCCCCCGTCCATCAGCGGGATCCCCCAGCGCCGGCAGTACACCCCGAAGACCGCCCCCTCCGAGGCCACCCGCAGATCGCACCACGCCGCCAGCTCCAGGCCCCCCGCCACCGCGTGGCCTTCCACCGCCGCGATCACCGGCTTCGAGAGCAGCATCCGCGTCGGCCCCACCGGCCCGTCGCCGTCGGGGGCGAGGCGCGTCACCCGCTCCGGTTCCCCCGAGCGCATCGCCTTCAGGTCCGCCCCCGCGCAGAACGTCCCGTTCGCCCCCGTCAGCACCGCCACCGAGGCGGTCTCCTCGGCGTCGAAGCGCCGGAAGGCGTCGGCGAGCTTCAGCGCCGTCGGCGCGTCGATCGCGTTCGCCACCTCAGGGCGGTCCAGCGTGATCACCCGGATCGGCCCCTCGCTCTCGTAGTGCACGCCCATCTCGATCGGTTTGAGGGTATCGCTCATCGCGGGCGTGAGACAGGTGGACAAGAGCACGCTCGCCAACTCTGACAAGCCGGTGCGTCGGCGCCCCCGGGCTTGACAGGCGGGAACGGAGCCGTCTGGGGGCCGCGTCGATAAGGTACGTCGCCGATGGTCCCCGCGCAGAGCACCTCGGCTCGCTCCGTGTGCGTCCTGGGCTTCGGGCGCAGCGGGACCTCTCTGACGACGCGCCTGCTGAACCTGCTCGGCGTGACGCTGGGCGCGGCCGAGGATCTGCTGGAGCCCGGCGAGGGGGACAACCCGCGGGGCTACTGGGAGCCGCGGTGGATGGTGGAGCTCAACGACGAGATCCTGGACAAGCTGGGGACGGCGTGGTGGCGCCCCTTCCCGGTCGGTCCCGGCTGGGAGCGCTCGGAGGAGCTTCGGGAGCTGCGCGAGCGCGCGCGGGGGCTCCTGGAGGAGAAGTTCGCGGGCGCGGGGCTGTGGGGGGTGAAGGACCCGCGCACCACGCTCACGCTGCCCTTCTGGAAGGACCTGCTTCCGGACGCGCGGTACGTGATCTGCGTGCGCAACCCCGCGGACGCGATCTCCTCGGTCCAGCGCCGCCCCGACCCCCAGCTGCCGATCGGCGCGTGGGGGGAGCTGTGGCTCGAGTACACCGCGCGGGCCCTGAGCGAGACCGAGGGCGCCCGCAGGGAGGTGGTCTTCTACGAAGACCTCTTCACGGAGCCCCGCGAGCAGCTCGCGGCGCTGGCCCGCCTGCTCGACCTGCCCGAGCCCGACGAGCAGAGCCTGTGCGAGCCTCTGGGGGCGATCGAGCGCGACCTGCGCCACCACGCCACGTCCCCGCGCGAACTGGCCGCCACCTGGGGCATACCGCCGGCGGCGCGCGCGCTGTTCCTGTCGCTGCGCGCGGCCCGCGAGTCCGGGGGCCCGGACACGGCGGCGGCGGTCGAGCGGGTGGCGCCGGAGCTGTGGTGGGAGCGGCGCACGCTCAACGACCTGGACCGCGCGTTCGCGGAGTCCCAGCGGAACAACGCGAACCTCGAAGAGGAGCGGGGCAGGCTGCGCGAGGAGCACGTGCGGCTCACCGAGGCGCTGGCTGGCGAGCGCGAGGAGGCGGCGCGGCTGCGCGAGCACCACGAGCACGAGCGTGCGCGGCTGAGCACGGAGCTCGAGCGGGAACGGCACGCGCTGGAGGTCTCCCGGGGCGGCCACGAGGAGACCCGCGCAACGCTCGCCTCGCTGGAGGAGCGGCTCGCGAGCCGGGAGCGCCTGCTGGGGGCGGTCTGGGCGTCGGCCTCGTGGCGCCTGACGGCGCCCCTGCGGGCGGCCGAGCGGGTGGCTCGGCCGGGTCGCGCGTCCGCTCGCGAGGCCCACGGCGGGCTGGTGATGGGCGCGCGCGAACGCTCCCTGCTGGTGGGGATGTCCGTGGGGCAGGTGTGGTGGTTCGGGCTGATCCTGTGCACGCTCATCGCGGCCACGGACGCGTTCATGACGCACGTCGTCCTGATCGCCTTCCTCGCGCTGGGGCCACTGTGCGGGATGCTCACGGCGCGCTGGACACTCACGGCGACCGTCGGCGCGTGGGCGCTGCTGCTGGCCGTGCTCCTGGGCGTGCCCGACCAGATCTGGGGCACGCGCGCGCAGCTCGTGGACGTGTCGACGGTGGCCAGCGTGGCGATCGCGAGCACGCTGGCGGCGCTGCTCATCGAGCGCCTGCGCGGGCGCGGTGCACGGTACTAGCGGCCGTCCTGGAGACGACGACGGGACGGGGACCGCCGGGCGTGGGTGCCTGAAGCGCCTACCCCAGCGCCGCGTCGAGCTTCTGCCGGAACACGGGCGGGTCGATCGCGGGGTACCGGTAGAGATCGGGCTCGAAGCGGAGGTCCACGTCGATCGTCGTCTCGCGCCACCCCTCGATCACCGCGGTCGAGCCCCCCGTCAGATAGACCCGCACCGGGCCGCGAGCCACGCGTCCGAGCTCCCGAGCCAGGGCACGGATGCCCGAATCGTCAACGGGAGGACGCACGCTCCGCCGCCCGCGCGAAGCTCACCATCCGCCCCACCAGCGCGTTGTAGCGGCTGTGGGCCCCCCCCGCCCCGCTCGGAGAGGAGCTCGTAGAGCCGGTGGGAGGGTCGCTCGCCCCCGCCCGCGGAGACCTCGATGCCCAGCGCCCGCAGACGCGGGGCGGCCATGGCGACGAGCAGCGAGGACTCGCTCTCGCGACCCGCGGCGAGATCGGCGAGCCCCGCGCTCACGAGCTCCTCCCCGGGGAGCCCCACAGGCAGATCTCCGGCGAACGGCTCCTCGGCGAGCGGGTCCCTCACAGGCCAATGGTAGGCGCCTGTGGGCAAGCCCGCCGCCCCCGCGATAGTGGTAGAATAACCCCACTATGGCCTACGTGGTCGCTCGCCCCAGGGGGGGCTGGGAGATCCGCGAGTCCCGCGCCACCCCCGCGGGGCCGCGGAGCAGAACGCTCGCGACCTTCAGGACGCTCACCCCCGAGGTGGTCGAGCGGGCGGTCTCGCGGGCCTCGGGGCCGCTCGACGCCGACGGGCTCCGACGGGCCGCCCGGCGCGTGGGGGCGCCCGTCGCGAGCCCGGCCCCCGATCGCGCCGCCGCGGAGCTCCTTGCGGAGCTCGCCGCCGGACACCGTCCCCGACCGGCCCTCCGGCGGGTACTCCTGGAGGTCCTCGGGGCCGAGGGGGGCTCCCCGACCGGGAACGCCGAGGCCGCGGGGGCGTGGATCGCGGCGAGCGCGGCCCAGCGGGGGGAGGCCCTGCGCGACCTCCTCCTCCTCGTCGACCGCCTCCCCCGCTCGCGCCGGGTCGCACGGGGGCGCTTCCCGCGGATCGAATCGAAGCCCGCTTGAGCGAGCCGAGCCTCCCGGAGAAGATCCTCGCGATCGACCGGGCCCTCGCGGGGGCGGGGATCGCGCACGCCTTTGGGGGGGCGCTCGCGCTGGCCTACTACGCGGAGCCCCGGGCCACGATCGACATCGACGTCAACATCTTCCTCGCCCCCGCGGGGTACCCGGCGGTCGAGGGGGCCCTCGGGACGCTCGGGGTGCAGGGGGGCGTGGACCAGGGGAGGGTGGAGCGGGAGGGTCAGTGCCGGATGGACTGGGGGGGCACCCCGATCGACCTCTTCTTCGCCTACGACGCCCTCCACGAGGCCATGCGAGGGGCGATCCGCCGGGAGCCCTTCGGGGAGGCGAGCATCCCGGTCCTCGCCCCCGAGCATCTCCTGGTGTGCAAGGCCGTCTTCGACCGCCCGAAGGACTGGCTGGACATCGAGCAGGTGGTCCTCTGCGTGGAGGACCTCGACACGGGGGAGGTCCTGGCGTGGCTGGATCGGATCCTCGATCCGGGGGACCCGCGGCGGGGGCGGTTCGAGCGGCTGGTGGGGGTGGGAGGGTGAGGACTCTTC
>DASZFE010000173.1:0-7440 GCA_035940155.1 Solirubrobacteraceae bacterium
GCTCTCCGCGTGCGCCGCGACCGCGAGGAGGGCCTTCCGCGCGTCACCGACGCCGGAGGCGTCGAATATCTCTTCCAAGAGCGCCCCGTCGGCGACGCCGAGCACGGCCAGGACGTCCGCGAGCTCGATCGCCCTCCCGGAGTACGCGAGCAGCTGCTCCAGCGTCCCCAGGGCGTCCCGGAAGCTCCCCGTCGCCGCCCGCGCCAGCGCCGCGACGGCCTCGGGGGCGATCTCGATCGACTCCGCCTCGGCGGCGCGCCGGATCACCTCGGCGATCTGCTCCACGGTGGGGCGCTGGAAGTCGAAGCGCTGGCAGCGGTCCACCACGGTCGCCGGGACCTTCTGGGCCTCGGTGGTGGCGAGCACGAAGACGGTCTCCGGGGGCGGCTCCTCCAGCGTCTTCAGGAAGGCGTTCCAGGCCGCCTGGGAGAGCATGTGGGCCTCGTCGAGGATGTAGACCTTCGTCCGCCCCGAGACGGGCGCGAAGGCGACGCTCTCCCGCAGCGCCCGGATGTCCTCGACGGAGTTGTTCGAGGCGGCGTCCATCTCGATCACGTCCAGTGAGCGCGCCCGGGCGATCGAGAGGCAGGACTCGCACTCCCCGCAGGGCTCCACCGTGGGCCCCCGCTCGCAGTTCAGGCAGCTCGCGAGGATCTTCGCCATCGAGGTCTTCCCCGTCCCCCGCGAGCCCACGAAGAGGTAGGCGTGGTGGACCCGCCCCCGCTCCACGGCGTTGCGGAGCGTCCGCACCACGGGCTCCTGCCCGACGACCTCCGCGAAGGCCCGCGGGCGGTGGCGGCGGTAGAGGGAGGGCGGCTGGTGGGAGTCGCTCGACACCGGTCGGCTGAGTCTATCCAGGGTCGGTATTTCGACCGAGGGTCAGTACCGTGCCCTGCTGATGGCATCCCGCGCGGTCTCGAGAACGTCCGGCCGATCGCGCGCGCGTCCGTGGGGGCGACTCTCGGGACGGCTCCTCGGGGGTGGCGCCCTCGTCCTCGGCGCCCTCCTCCTGCGCCTCCTCGCAGGGGTCGGCTTCGCCAACTACGACACCCTCTACGCGCTCCTCTGGGGCCAGCAGCTCTCCCGCGGCGAGACCCCCCTCTACGGGGTCCCCGTGGCCCCCACCCCGCACCCTCTCCTGGAGGCACTCGGCCTCCTCCTCTCTCCCCTCGGGCCCGCCGCCGCGGAGGGGGTGACGGTGGCTCTCGGCTTCCTCGCCCTCGCGGGGTGCGGGTGGGTGATCTACCGCCTCGGGGCCGCCTGGTTCGGGCGTGCCGCCGGCGCCCTCGCCGCGCTCATCCTCCTCACCCGCATGCCCATCCTCGCCTACGGGGTGCGGGCCTACGCGGACATCCCCTACCTCCTCCTCCTCCTCTCCGCCCTCCTAGTGGAGACCCGCCGCCCCCGGGCGGGCGCCCCCGTCCTCGCCCTCCTGGCCCTCGCGGGGCTCCTGCGGCCCGAGGCGTGGGCGTTCTCGGGGATCTACTGGCTCTACCTCGCCGCGCCCGCCCTCCGGGGGTCGCGGGGGCTGGAGGAGGAGCCCGGTGCCGGGGTCGCGCCCGGGGAGCCACCCGATCGCGCCCGCCTCGCCCGCCTGGCGCTGCTGGCGGCCTCGGCGCCGCTCCTGTGGATGCTCGGGGACCTCCTCGTCACCGGGAATCCCCTGTGGTCGCTGACGAACACCAGGAGCACCGCGCAGACCCTCGACCGGGTCCGGGGGATCGGGAAGGTCCCCGAGTACATCCCCCGGCGGATCGGGGAGATCCTCCGCCCGCCGGTTCTGGTGGGGGCGGCCCTGGGCGGGGTTCTCTCGCTCCTGTGGCTCCCGGCACGCTCCTCGGTGCGTACGGGCGCGCTCGCCGGGGCCCTCGCGGTCCTGGTCTTTGCGGCCTTCGCGACTGTGGGCCTCCCGATAGATACTCGATATGCGTTCCCCGTCGCGGCGATCCTCGCTCTCTTCTGCGCCGCGGGCGTCCTGGGGTGGGTGGGTCTGGAGAAGGGGGACCCGCGACGGCGCCTCTGGATGGCGGCGGGGCCCTCGTCGCAGTGGGGCTCCTCGCCTACGCGCCCGCGCAGTACCGCGCGATCGACCGTGAAATGCGCAGCCTCCGCCGCCAGGAGGCGATCCAGGGGGACCTCCTCGCGCTCGTGGAGGACCACGCTATCACCCTCCGCTGCGGCCCGGTGGGGGTTCCCAACCACCGCCCCGTCCCCCTCCTCGCGCTCCGTCTGCGCACGAGCCCCGCGAACGTCGTGAGCGCCCAGGTCCGCCGGATCGGGCGGGGCGTCTACGTCGCCCCCGCGAGCCCGGAGGTCGAACGGGACTACATCCTCGACCTCCACGACCCCGTGGCCCTCCGCGCCGCGGTGCCCGCGGGGTTCGTCCTCGTCCGCGCGAACTCCTCCTGGCGCGTCTACGAGCGCTGCGGCCGGGGATAGCCGCCCGGCTGTCCGGGCGGGGGCGCGCGAATGGACCGTGCACCCCTCGTCGAGATGCCGCCACCGTCCGCCGTTCGTCGCCCCGGGCTCCGGATCGGGTGCTCCCGCTGCGCCTGCCGGGGACCGCTTAAGGCTGCTTCCTTCCGGACCTGACCTGGTTCACGGGCCGACACCGCGCGGGACCCGATCCATCGACGCCCCGGGCGACGGGGCGACCCGGGGCGGAGTCCCTCGGAGGGGAGTTCAGCCCCGCTAGAGCGGATTGCGGGTGCAGGGCACCGCTACCTCCCCGCCTAGCACGGTCCGCGGGTCATCCTAGCGGGCCCGCGCCGACCCGGTCGGCGGGCTCACGCCGACTCGGCCGTCCGTTCCGCTAGGCTGCGCGACCATGATCGATCGCTCGAACCCCTCACCGCACCGATTCCGAATCCTCGCCTCTCTCTCCGCGGGCCGTCTCTCGCTTTCCGCGTGCCCCGCCCTCCTCCTCGCGGCGCTCCTCGCGCTCGCGGCCGTGATCGGGGGCTGCGGGTCGAGCAGCACGAGCACGATCGAACTCGGCCACGAGTCCCCCTCGGACACCTCCGCGATCGAAACGACGACGACCGCGAAAACGCCCACGACGGGACCGCTCTCCACGAAGCCCGTGATCACGCCCCCGAGCGGCCCCGCGCCCACCCAGCTGCAGACGAAGGATCTCGTCGTCGGCACCGGCAAGACCGCCAAAGCCGGGGACTCCGTGACGGTGAACTACGTAGGCGTCTTATACAAGGGGGGCAAAGAATTCGACTCCTCCTGGAAACATGGCGAACCCTTCACGTTCACGATCGGCGAAGGGGTCATCAAGGGCTGGAGCCTGGGTGTCGCGGGGATGCGCGTCGGGGGTCGGCGCGAGCTGATCATCCCCGCGCCCCTCGCCTACGGGCCGCAGGGCCGACCGCCCACGATCCCGCCGAACTCGCCCCTGATCTTCGTCGTCGACCTCCTCGCGACGTAGGGCCTCGCGCGGTGCGGGGTCGCCTGGCGGCGCCGATCCTCGCGCTCCTCGCGGGGCTCTGCCTCGCGGCGGCGGGCCCTACGGCCGCGAGCTCGGCGGTCGCCCGCCCGACCTCCCCGGATCTGGCCGTCCAGAGACTCTCCCTGGAGACGAGGCTCGAGCGCGCCGATCTCGTGTTCCTCACCCACGGCCTCGAGGAGGCCCAGGGCTCTATCCACCGGGAGGTCCTCGCCGCGAGGGCCGCCTGGCCCGCGATCGTCAGGGGGGTCCCCGGGCCCGTCCCCCCGAGGACCCTCGCGCTCGTCCGGAGGGCCGGCGAAGAGATGGCCCGGGTCCGGACGCCCCCCTTCGTGGGGCTCGCCAAGGAGCTCACCGGACCGGCCGCCGGGCTCGCGGCGCTCCTGGTCTCCTTCGAAGAACTCGCCCGACACGGGTGGACGATGACCCGGGCCACCCTCGAGCGGCTCAGCTCCCCATCGATCGCCCCCGGAGCCGCGCGCTTCCTGCGCGCGAACGCGGGCCTCTACATCGGGAGCCTCTACGACGCCCACTACGACCTCGCCGCGATCGGCGAAACCCTCCTGCGCGGCTACGAACAGCTCGGCGGCCCGAGGGCTCTCGGGCGGGTCCTTCCCCGTAGGGAGGTCTACGCCGTCGCCCGCGCCTACTCCCCCAAGGCCGACCGGCTCACGCCCGCGCCGCCCGGAGGGGAATAGAATCGCCCCCAGAGGGCGCGTAGCTCAGCGGGAGAGCGCTCGCTTCACACGCGAGAGGTCGCTGGTTCGAAACCAGCCGTGCCCATCACGAGAACCACCAATGCTGGAGCGGGGTTCTGGTCTACGGGGGCGACCCGCCCGAGGGTGCCTCGGGAGGGTTTTTTGGGGCTGGTGCCCATTGGTGCCCAATCGATCCCGTTGACGAGGGCGTGGAGCCGGGCCTTCGAGTCGCCGTGGCGGCGCATCCCGTGGCGGTAGACGCGCAGCGTGAAGCCGGGGTCGGTGTGGCCGAGCTGGTCCATGACGGCGCCGGGATCGACGCCGAGGGCGACGAGGATCGAGGCGAAGGTGTGGCGGAGCTTGTGCGGGGTCAGACCCTCCGGGAGCGGTACATCCTCGGCGTCGGTGAGGCGTTCGTTCGCGCGCTCGACGGCTCCGGTGAGGGTGCGGTTGCGGACGTTGCTCGGGTTCAGCGGCCCGCCGCGGTGGGTGCGGAAGACGAGGTCGTTGGGGCGGGCTTTCTTGCTCGCGGCCTTGTGAGCGGTGAGCGTGGCGTGCAGGACGGGGAGGAGGTCGATGCGCCGGGTGCTCGCGTCGGTCTTCCCGGTCCTCACGGTGATGTGCTTCGCGGCGAGGTCGATGTCCTGCCAGCGCAGGTCGATCAGCTCGCCGATGCGCAGCCCGGCGAAGACGAGGGTGCTCAGGATCACGCGGCGGGGGAGCTTGCGGTCCACTCTCGCCTCCCGGTCTAGCTCTGTGGCGGCGTCGAGGAGGGCTTTGATGTGCGTGGCGCGGTCGAGCCAGACGGGCGGGGTCTTCTGGGGCTTGAGGCGGCGGCGCTTGCCCTTGGCGGGGTTGCGGGCGATCAGCTCGTGCTCGAGGGCGACGTCGAGGATCTGCCCGAGACGGGTGATCGTCTTGTTGATCGAGGTCGCGGAGAGGGGGCGGCGTCGCTGGCGGTACTTGCGCCCCCGCGCGTCGGTGTACTCGAAGGTCATCGGTTTGCCCTTGGCGGCGGCGGCGCGGATCTTCTCGGCTTCGGCGACCTTGGCCTGGCGATAGCGGTCTACCTCGGCGATCGTGATCTGCGAGAGGCGATGCTTGCCGAAGAAGGGGAGGAGGTGGCGGGTGAGCTGCCATTCGTAGTCAAGGCGGGTACTTTCCCGCCATTCGCCCTTGGTGGCGTCGAACCATTTGGAGGCGAAGTCGTGGAAGGTGGGGTCCCGGTCGATCTCAGGGGCCGGTGGGGTCTCGGGGACGGGCGGCTTCCAGGTGCCTCGCTCGACGTCGGCCATCGTGTGCCGGAGCTCCTGCTCGGCTTTCTGGCGGCTCCAGCCTTCCTGCGCGGTCCCGAGCGTGACGTACTGGCGGGTGCCGTAGGCGCGGAATCGCAGCGCCCACATACCGCTCGCTCGCTTGATGGCCTGGCCTGTGGCTTGACGTGGCATCCCTACCTCCTTCTCCGACGGGGAACGAGAAGTGGGACATGGCCCCGCGTGCAGGGAACTCGCGGATAGGCAGCAACGGCACCGGAGGGGCGGGCCTGCGCCGCGGTCTTCCCGGCCCGCGTTTGGCGACCGGCACCGGCTGCTCGTGGGGTGGCCGTCGTCTGCGGGCCTTGAGGGCTTCGAGGGCGGTCTGCAGCTCGAAGCGCAGGCGTCCCTTTGGCCCGTCGCTGAGACGGATGGCGCCGAGCTCGTTGGCGTGTTCGTAGACCCACTCCCGCGTGAGGCCGAGCTCTCGGGCGAGCGTGGCGGCATCCAGGAGCCGCACCGGCGGGGCCTGGTCTGCCTCGTCAGGGGTGGGGGCCTCGAAGGTGCCGTTCTCGGTGAGGAGCTGTGCGACGCGCCGGGCGATCTGCTCGACGGTGTGCTCGTCCAGTGTCATCGCTTCGCTCATCCTGCCTTCAGGCGGGGTCCTTGGCGAGGGACCAGCGGCCCTTGTCCTGTACGAACTGGCCTTCGCGCTTGCCGTTGCTCAGGTGGGTGCCGACGTTGGTCGGGGGGACCCCGAGCGCTTCTGCGATCTCCACGGCGAACGAGGCGGGGTGCTTGGCGAGGTAGGCGTGGATGTCCTGGCGGGAGAGACGCTTGCGTCCGCTCCCCGGGGCGGGTTCCCCGCGTAGGGCGGCTTGGGCGGCGAGGAGGCGCTTGACGCGCTGGGCGGCGTCCTTTTCTTCGGCGCGGGCCTTGCGCAGCTCGGTGTCGATCTCGCGCATCGCGCCGAGGGCGTACCTACGAGGTGGCATTACTTACGATCCTCCAAAAGATTGCTTGGCATCTAAAGGCAAGATAGCATATAATGCTGAGCATATAGGGCAGGATGATGTCACCGGGGAAGCCTACGTGACCCGATATGCGGTGATCGCGCCAACTTTCACGCAGTCAAGCCAAAAACAAGGCCATTCCCCCCGAAGCCTCCCAAGCTCCCGCTAGGCTCGCGGCCAACCACATAAAGTGGCCCCCGCGCTGCGCTAACAGCCGGGGGCCTGACAAAGGAGATGTGAACTCCAATGCCAGACAAGGGTACTTCCAACCCCCAGAACCCGACGCCCGACGACGACTACGCCTGCGCGATAGCGAACCGCGGGACGTGGCCCAATGAACTCGATGTAGCGGAACGCGGAGTGATGCTGTGCATCCTCAGCGACGCTCACGACGAGCGCTGGACCCGTACCGACCTCGAACAGGACCTCTTGGACCTCGAACCGAAAAAGATCGAGGAAGCCACCGAGCGGCTGGGCAAGGACGGCCTGCTGCACATCCACCAGGAGCACGTGATCGCCTCCCGCGCCGGAATTCGCCTCGACGAGCTAGGACTCGTCACCGTCTAACAATCCGCCCGCGCCCGGCGGCCCGCCACGGACGGCGGGCCGCCAGGGCGCGCATCGCGGCCCGCAAGCTGGTCACGCAGCCGATAGATGACCGAGCCGATCGACCACTTACGCGGGAGTGGCTTCAGCTCTAGTCGATCAAAGAAGCAATCCTACGGAACGGAACGCCCGCGCCGGGGATGCAGGTCGGACGCTGCTAATGGCGGTCGGGCAGTCTCCGGGAATACGGTCGAGATGAGCTGGTATGGGTTCTCTGGCAGCTTCCGTGATCTCTCAGCGCAGCTGGGATGTGGCGGCGTCGACAGGTCCACTCCTAAGCCGTCAACCGCTAGCGCTAGCATTTCTCCATATGGAAGATCCACCATCGGCTGACGGGGCGAGCTTTGATATGCAACGCCGCGGATCACTGCGCTGGTTGCTTGGGCGAGAGCCACGCGTTATCGACTACATTGCTATTG
>DASZFE010000174.1:0-4423 GCA_035940155.1 Solirubrobacteraceae bacterium
CGGCGCCGGGGCCATGCCTTCGCGCCCGACGGCGAGTGGCAGCGGGAGTTCGAGGAGCGCTTCCCGTACAGCGAGACGCCCGACCAGCGCGAGGCGATCGAGCTGGTGAAGGCCGACATGGAGGCCCCGCGGCCGATGGACCGGCTGATCTGCGGGGACGTGGGGTACGGGAAGACGGAGGTGGCGCTGCGCGCGGCCTTCAAGGCGGCCTCGCAGGGCAAGCAGGTCCTGATGCTCGTCCCGACGACGATCCTCGCCCAGCAGCACTACGGGACTTTCTCCGAGCGCCTGGCGGACTTCCCGGTGAACGTCGAGCACGTCTCGAGCTTTCGGACGCCAGCGGAGCAGCGGAAGGCCGTGAGGGGCTTCGCGGAGGGGCGCGTGGACATCCTGATCGGCACCCACCGGGTGCTTTCGCGGGACGTCCGCGCGAAGGACCTGGGCCTGTTGATCGTCGATGAGGAGCAGCGCTTCGGGGTCAAGCAGAAGGAGCTCCTGCGCCAGCTGAAGCTCAGGGTGGACGTGATCGCGATGTCCGCGACGCCGATCCCGCGGACGCTGCAGATGTCCCTGGCGGGGCTGCGGGACATCTCGGTGATCGAGACCCCGCCCGAGGGCCGCCGTCCGGTGAAGACCTACGTGGGGGAGTACGAGGAGGAGCTCGTGCGCCGCGCGATCGAGCGCGAGCACGGGCGGGGTGGGCAGGCGTTCTTCCTGCACAACCGCGTGGAGAGCATCGATGAGACCGCGGAGCGCCTGCGCGCGCTCTGCCCGGGGGTGCGCTTCGCGGTCGCGCACGGCCAGATGGGCGAGGGGGAGCTCGAGGCGGTGATGATGGACTACCTGCGCGGGGGCGCGGAGGTGCTCGTGTGCACCTCGATCATCGAGTCCGGGATCGACATCCCCCAGGCGAACACGCTGATCGTCGAGCGCGCGGACACCTTCGGGCTGGCCCAGCTCTACCAGGTCCGCGGGCGCGTCGGACGCAGCCGCGAGCGGGCCTACGCCTACCTCCTCTACGACTCCGCGCGGGCGCTGACCCAGGAGGCCGCGCAGCGCCTAGCGGCGCTCTCTGACTACACGGAGCTCGGCGCGGGCTTCAGGGTCGCGATGCGCGACCTGGAGATCCGCGGCGCGGGGAACCTCCTCGGGGACGAGCAGTCCGGACACGTCGCGGCGCTGGGCTTCGAGCTCTACATGCGAATGCTCGAGGAGGCCGTGCGCGCGGCCGGACCCGAGGAGGGGGAGGAGGAGGGCGCGCGGGCGCCCGAGCCGGTGCGCCTGGACGTGAACGTCGACGCGTACGTCCCGAGCGAGTACGTCCCGTACGAGCAGGCGAAGATCGAGATCCACCGGCGCGTCGCGGGGGCGGTCGAGGTCGCCGACGTGGAGCGCCTGCGGGAGGACCTCGAGGACCGCTTCGGGGCGGTGCCCGAGCCGCTGTCGAACCTCATGGCGCTGCAGCGTGCGCGGATCAAGTTCGGCCAGGCGGGCGCCCAGGCGGTGAGCTTCCGCGGGGACCGTCTCGCGGTGACGCCGATCGACCTGGACTCGTTGCGCGCGCGGCGCTTGCGCGAGGAGCTCCCGGAGGCGCTGTACGAGTACGGCCGCGCGCAGGTCTCGGTGCGCGTTCCGCGCGAGGGGCCCGAGCGCTTTCCCGCGGTGCTCAGAGCCGCCGAGGTCCTGCTCGCGGTGACCCGCGAAGCCGCTTGAGGGCCTATCCCTCCAGGTTCGCACGTCTGGATGCGGCCGATGGCCTTCGTGGGGCGGCGTCCTCGGGCTCGACGTGGTTCCACCACGTTTTCGCCCTTGCGTCCTTGCCCCACTCGACCCTCGACCACCCCAGCCGCACACCCCTGTCGGGATAGGCCCTGAGACGAACTTGAGGAACTTCTTAAGCAAGTTTCCGCACGTTTCGCTAGAGTGCCCCGCGTTGTGTTGAAACCGGTTCGCTCAATCGCGGCGCTGTGCGCCGCTTTCTTTGTAGTCATCGGCCTCGTGGCCTGCGGCGGGGGGATCCCCGGCGACGCGGTCGTGCAGATCGACGGCACGCCGATCAGCACGGCGACCTTCAACCACTGGATCGCCGTTGCAGCCTCCTCGAGCGCGGGGGCGCCGGGCGCGAAGCCGGTGATTCCCGATCCGCCCAACTACACGGCCTGCATCGCGCACCTGGAAGCGACCCAGCCGAAGCCGGCGAAGGGCGTCGCCAAGCCCACGCCTGCGGCGCTGAAGGCCCAGTGCGCACAGGAATTCAAAGCCCTCAAGGAGCAGGTCCTGGGCTTCCTGATCTCGACGCGGTGGATCTTCGGCGAGGCCGAAGACCAGGGGATCAAAGTCTCCGACGCGGAAGTCAAGGCGAAGCTCAACGAAATCAAGAAAAAACAGTTCCCCAAAGAAGCGGAATTCCAGAAATTCATCGCGAGCTCCGGGCAGACGATCTCCGACATCCTGCTGCGTGTGAAGCTGCAGATGCTCTCGAAAAAGATCCAGGAAAAGATCACCAAAGGCGCCGCGAAGAAAGTCACGGAAGCCGAAATCTCCAAGTACTACAACGAAAACAAGCAGCGCTTCGGCCAGCCCGAAAGCCGCGACTTAGAGATCATCCTGACCAAAGCCAAGCAGCAGGCCGAAAAGGCGATGCAGGAAATCCACTCCGGCAAGAGCTTCGCGGAAGTCGCTAAAAAGGCCTCGATCGACCCATCGACGAAAGCGCTCGGCGGGGCGCTCCCGGGGGTCGTGCGGGGCCAGGAGGAGAAGGCGCTCGACACGGCGGCCTTCACGGCCAAGGTGGGCGTGCTGAGCGGCCCGATCCAGACGCCCTTCGGCTACTACGTCTTCCAGGTCAAAGCGATCCATCCGGGCAAACAGCAGTCGCTCGCGGAAGTCAAAGAACAGATCAAGCAGCTCCTGACCTCCCAGGGGGAACAGGCCGCGCTGACGGCGTTCGTGAAAAAGTTCCAGACGAAGTGGAAAGAACGGACGGAATGCCGCAGCGAATACACGGTCGAAGACTGCAAGGGGTTCAAGAAACCGACCCCGACGACCACGACCGGCACGAGCACGAAAAAGTAGCCCCGGCCTGTGAGCCGGATCGAGAGAGTCCACGCCCGGCAGATCCTTGACAGCCGGGGGAACCCGACGGTCGAGGTCGAGGTCGAGCTGCGCTCCGGGGCGCGCGGCCGCGCGGCGGTGCCCTCGGGGGCCTCGACGGGGGAGTTCGAGGCGACGGAGCTCCGCGACGGCGGCGAGGCATGGGGGGGCAAGGGCGTGATGCGGGCGGTCGCGGGCGTGAACGGAGAGATCGCGCAGGCGGTCCACGGTCTCGACGCCGCGGGCCAGGAGGAGCTCGACCGAGCGCTGATCGCACTCGACGGGACCCCGAACAAGTCGCGCCTGGGCGCGAACGCGATCCTCGGGGTCTCGCTCGCCGCGGCCCACGCGCAGGCCGCGGAGGAGGGGCTGCCGCTGTGGCGCCACCTCGGCGGGGAGTCCGCCCGGGTGCTGCCGGTGCCGATGATGAACGTCCTGAACGGGGGCGCGCACGCGGACAACCGGGTGGACTTCCAGGAGTTCATGATCGTCCCCTGCGGCGCCTCGAGCTTCTCGGGGTGCCTGCGGATGGGCGTCGAGGTCTTCCACGCGCTCAAGCGGACCCTCCACGAGCGGGGACTGGGGACGGCCGTGGGAGACGAGGGGGGCTTCGCCCCGGACCTCGACTCAAACGAGCAGGCCCTGGAGATGCTGATCGCGGGGATCCGGGCCGCGGGCTACGAGCCCGGCTCAGAGATCGCGATTGCGCTGGATCCCGCGACGAGCGAGATCCACGGCCCCGAGGGCTACGTCCTGGAGCACGAGGGGCGGACTCTAAGCGCCTCCGAGCTTGTGGACTACTGGGCGCAGATGGCCGCGCGCTATCCGATCCTCTCGATCGAGGACGGGATGGACGAGGAGGACTGGGAGGGCTGGAGGACCCTCACCGAGCGCCTCGGCGACCGCGTGCAGCTCGTCGGGGACGATCTCTTCGTGACGAACACCGAGCGTCTGCGCCGCGGGATCGAGCGTGGAGTCGGGAACTCGATCCTGATCAAGGTCAACCAGATCGGGACCCTCTCGGAGACCCTCGCGGCGATCGGGATGGCCCGCGAGGCGGGCTACACGGCGGTCATGAGCCACCGCTCGGGCGAGGCCGAGGACGTGACGATCGCGGACCTCGCCGTGGCGACGGGGTGCGGGCAGATCAAGACCGGCGCCCCCTCGCGCTCGGACCGGGTCGCGAAGTACAACCAGCTCCTGCGGATCGAGGAGCAGCTCGGCGCGAACGCGGAGTTCCCCGGGCGCTCGGTCTTCCGCGGCTGAGCCTCGGCCGCCGGGAGCCCCGCGCGCGCGAGCGGTCGTGCTGCGCGCCGCTCGCCGCCCGGCT
>DASZFE010000175.1:0-5905 GCA_035940155.1 Solirubrobacteraceae bacterium
CGCCGTGGGCGGCGATCCCCAGGACCCGCATCGCCTTCAGCCCGAGGCTCAGCTTCTCCCGGCCGTCCGTCGAGCTGACGTCCAGGCCCGAGAGCTCACGGACGCGCTCCAGGCGGTAGTAGATCGTGTGCCGGTGGGTGAAGAGGCGCTGCGCCGTGCCCGCGACGTTCCCGTCGGCGTCCAGGAAGGTCACGAGCGTCTGCACGAGGTCCGTCTCGTACTGCTCGTCGTAGGCCACCAGCGGCTCGACCGTCTCGGAGTAGAAGCGCCGGAGCTCCTCGGGGTTCTCGCTCATCGTCGAGAGCAGCAGCCGGTAGGCCCCCGTCTCATCGAACGCGAGCGCCCCCTCCCGCGAGCTCCCCTCGGCGACGTTCGCCGCGAGCAGCGCCTCGCTCGCCGCCCGCGGCAGGTCCGCCGGGTCCTGTGCGATCCGGCTGCGCCCGACCGCGAAGGCGAATCCCGCGAGCCCCGCGTTCATCTCCCGGACCACCGCCGCCGCCGCGCGCTCGGCCAGGGACTCCTCCCCGCCGGGCACCAGCAGGAGGACCTCCGCCCCGCTGGCCCCCTCACGCTCGGAGAGCGCCGCGATCGAGCGGTTCGCCACCGCCCGCGCCCCCCGCTCCGCAACCGCCCGCACCCGCGCGCGCCAGCCCTCCTCCGCCGGGGCCTGCGGACGCGCCCGCGCCACGATCACGCTCGCCCCGTCCTCCAGCTCGAGCGCCAGCCCCCGCGCCCGCGCCGTCAGCTCCTCGCGGTCGGTCAGCTCCCGCGCGAGGACCGCGCGCAGGAAGTCCGCCGCCGCGGACTCCGAGGCCCGCTCGGGCGCGCGCACCCGCTCGACCTCCGAGGCGATCATCGTCACGAGCAGCCTCCGCACCGAGGCGCTCGGCTCCCTCCGGGCGCGCATGTGCAGCGAGCCCACCCCCACGTCCGCGACGCGCAACGGGATGCTCACCACGCCCTCCCCCCCCGCGAGCAGCGTCCGCTCGTCCGCGGGCGAGCGCGCCGCCACCGCGAGCGTCGCCCCCCAGGCGTCGCTCACCGCGAGGCTCGCCTCCAGCGCCCGGGCCGCCGCGCGCACCACCTCCGGGAGCCCCGCCCCGGACTCCACGGCCTCCGTGATCGCGTCCAGCGCCGCCAGGTCGAGCCCCGCGGGCGTCCCTGCGTCCTCGGCGCCCACCGAGGACCTAGCCCCGGTAGTAGACGATCGCCAGCGCCCCGACCGCCCCGATGCCCACGAGGACCGCGAGCACGTACAGGCTCAGGACGCTCGCCGCCAGGCGCTCCCAAACGCGCGAGTAGGCCGACCACGCCGGCACGAGGATCAGCCCCACGAACAGCCCCAGACCGACCGCCGCCGCGCCCCCGACCACCAGCTCTGAGACCGTCGCCCGGCTCATCGGCCCCGTCCAGACGTGCGGCCCTTCCGGGAGGAGTCCTCGATCGCGCCCGCTCGCATCGCGCCTAATTGTTGCGTACGCGCTCGTCAAACCCCCACGCGCGCCCCGCGGGGCGCGCGAAGCCCGCTCCCATGCCGATCCGCGCCGACGATCACCCGCACTCGACCACCCTCCCGAAAGCCTCCCCCACCGGCCTCGCCGCGAACGCCCCCGCAAGACCCTCCGCCGCCGCGGCCGCCCGACCGGGGCCCCCCGCGCCCGCGAAGAGCCCCAGCACCGTCGGGCCCGACCCGCTCACCAGCGCCACCTCCGCCCCCCGTCCCCGCACCCGCGCCAGCGCCGCCTCGATCCCCGGGCACAGCGAGCACGCCGCCGCCTGGAGGTCGTTGCGCAGGAGCCCCGCCGGCGGGAGCTGCGCGCCCCCCGCCAGCGAGGCCTCGAGCGCCCCCGCCAGCTCCGCGAGCTCCCCGTCGCCCCGCCCGAGCCCGAGGCGGTCCGCCTCCGCGTACACCGCCCCCGTCGAGAGCCCCGCGTCGAGCGCCAGCACCAGCACCCCGAACGGCCCCTCCGGGTCGGGCAGCGCGCTCAACACCTCCCCCGCCCCCCGCGCCAGCCACCGCCCCGGGCGCACCTGCGCCGGGACGTCCGCCCCCAGGTCGCGCGCGATCGCCGCGAGCAGCTCCTCCTTGGCCGACCCCGATCCCGACAACGACGCCGCCGCCGCCAGCCGCAGCGCCGCCGCCGCGTCCCCCGAGCCCCCGCCCAGACCCGCCGCGAGCGGGACCCGCTTCTCGATCCTCAGGCGCACCGGCGGCCCCGCCCAGCCGCTCGCCGCGCGGAACGCCGCGAGCGCCCGCCACGCCAGGTTCTCCTCCGGCGGCCCCGGGAGCCCCGGGCAGATCACCTCGTCGCGTGCCACCCCCGCCCCCCCGGGCGTCCCGGGCGCCCCCGGGAGCTCCTCGAGCGTGAGCTCGTCCGCGAGGGAGATCGACTGCATCACCGTCACCAGCTCGTGGCGCCCGTCCGGGCGGGTCGGGCCGAGGAAGAGCCCCAGGTTGATCTTCGCCGGCGCCCGCGCGCAGAGCACACGCGGCCCCATGCCCCGAGGTCCCCCGCTCACGCGCGCCCGCTCCTCATATCCCCAGCGCCTCCCCCAGGGCGCGGAAGTCCGCCGGGGAGAGCCGCTCCGCGCGCACGTCCGCCGGGTGTCCCAGCTCCACCAGGGCCGCCCGGATCTCCTCGCGCGTCCCCCGTGGGAGGGCCGCGTGGGCGTCGTCGAGCGTCAACGAGCGCGCGAGGGCCTTCCGGCGGTGCGCGAAGGACCCGCTCACCAGCCCCCGCAGGGCGGGCGGGGGCGCCGGGGACACGCGCCTCATTTCGATCAGCACCGAGTCCACCTTCGGGACCGGGTGAAACACGCCCCGGGGTATCCCCCGCACCACCCGGACCTCGCAGGCCAGCTGCGCCAGAACCGAGCTCGCCCCGTACACCCCGCTCCCCGGGGCCGCCGCCAAGCGCTCCCCCACCTCCCGCTGGACCATCGCCACCCACCGCGAGAGGCCCGGGAGCTCCTCCACCGTCTTCAGCAGCACCCCCGCCGCGATCCCGTAGGGGAGGTTTGAGATCAGCTTCCCCGGCTCCGGGTCCAGCGCCCCGAGGTCCATCCGCATCGCGTCCCCCCAGTGGAGGGTGACGTTCTGAAAGCGCCCCGTCGCGCCCTCGAGGGCCTCGCGGAGGCGGCGGTCGAGCTCGACGACGTGCAGGTGCCCCACCCGCGGGGCGAGGTACACGCTGAGCGCCCCCCGGCCCCCGCCGATCTCGAGTACCACGTCCTCGGGCGCGGGCTCGGCCACGCGGGCGATGACCCCGAGGATGTTCGAGTCGACCAGGAAGTTCTGTCCGAGTCGCCTCACCAGCCGAAGACCCGCGCCGCCGTGCGCTCCACCACCGCCCCGAGCTCCTCCAGCGAGACCCCCCGCAGCTCCGCCAGGAAGGCCAGCGTGTGCGCCACGAAGGCCGGCTGGTTGCGCTCCTTCCGGACCGCCTGGGGGGTCAGGTAGGGGGCGTCCGTCTCCACCAGCAGCCGATCGTCCGGGACCCCCCGCGCCGCCTCGGCGAGGTCCGTGGCGTTCTTGTAGGTCACGTTCCCCGCGAAGGAGATCGCGTAGCCCCGCCCCAGGCACTCCCCCAGGTGTTCCGGCATCGAGAAGCAGTGCATCACCACGCCCACCCCCTCCGCCTCCGCCTCGAGCTGCGCGAGCGTCTCCTCCGCCGCCGCCCGCGTGTGGATCACCAGCGGCTTGGAGAGCTCCCGCGCGAGCTCGATCTGCGCCGAGAACGCCCGCTCCTGGTCCGCCCGCGGGGCGTGGTCGCGGTAGAAGTCCAGGCCCGTCTCCCCGATCGCCACGCACCGCGGGTGCGCCGCGAGCGCCCGCAGCTCCGCGAGGTCCGCCCCGTTGAAGCCCCGCGCGAGGTTCGGGTGGCGGCCGATCGCCGCGTAGACCTGCGGAAAGTCCTCCGCCGAGGCCAGCGCCTGACGGCAGGAGCCCCCGTCCATCCCCACCGTCAGGATCTTCTTCACCCCCACCCCCACCGCCGCCGCCACCAGCTCCGCGTCGGGGGGCTCGCACGAGGCCAGGTGGGTGTGCGAGTCGATCACCGCCCGCTCACCCCGCCCGCGCGTCCCGCACCGGCTCGCCCGGCGCGGGCTCGACCTTCGGGTAGAGCGGATCGATCCTCTCGATCGCCCCGTCCCCGGGCCACGCCACCCCGAAGCGCGCCGCGCGCAGATCGCGATCCTCGACCCCGAGCGCGTCCAGGAGCTTCGTCGTCCCGTGGGGGAGGTAGGGCACCAGCAGGATGCTCGCCACCCGCAGGCCCTCCAGGAGCGAGGCCAGCACCCTGTCGAGCTCCCCCGCGCGCTCCTCCTCCTTCGCCAGCTGCCACGGGGCCCGCTCCTCCACGTAGCGGTTCAGGCGCCGCACCCGCCTCCAGATCGCCTCCAGCGCCTGCGTGATCTCCACGCCGTCCAGCAGCCCCGAGACCTCCTCCGCCAGCCCCTCGAAGTCCCCCGCCAGCTCCGCCTCGGGGGCCGCCGCCGGGACCACGCCCCCGCGGTAGCGATGGACCATCGCGATCGAGCGGCTCGCCAGGTTCCCGAGCTCGTTCGCCAGCTCCGTCTCATACCGCGCCTCGAAGCCCGCCGTGGAGACCGAGCCGTCCCGCCCGAAGGACACCTCCCGGAAGCAGTAGTAGCGCAGCGCGTCCGAGCCGTACCGATCGATGATCGCGAACGGGTCCAGCACGTTCCCCAGCGACTTGCTCATCTTCTTCTCGTCCATCAGCAGGAACCCGTGCACGAACACGTGGCGCGGCAGCTCATACCCCGCCGCCAGCAGCAGCGCCGGCCAGTACACCGTGTGGAACTTCAGGATGTCCTTCCCGATGATGTGGAAGCTCGCCGGCCAGAAGGTCTCCGTCAGGTCCTCCCCGGGGCGCGCGTAGGAGAGCGCCGTCAGGTAGTTCAGCAGCGCGTCGAACCACACGTAGAACACGTGCCCCTCGTCCCACGGCACCGGCACCCCCCACGTCAGCTTCGCCCGCGTCAGCGACACGTCCCTCAACCCCTGCCCGACGAACGCCCGCGCCTCGTTCGAGTGGTGCGGAGGCATCACGAAGTCCGGGCGCTCGGAGTACAGCCGTTCCAGCGGCCCCTGGAAGCTCGACAGCGCAAAGAAGTAGTTCTCCTCCCGCTCCCACACCAGCGGGATCTCGTGGATCGGGCACGTGTTCTCCGGGCCGATCTCCCCCTCGCTCTTGAAGTCCGCGCACCGCGGGCAGTACCAGCCCTCATAGAGCCCCTTGTAGACGTGCCCGTTCTCCCGCACCCGCCCGAGGATCTCCTGGACCTTCGCCCCGTGCTCGGGGTCCGAGGTCCGGATGAAGAAGTCATTCGAGGCCCCCAGTGCGGGGATCATCGCCTTGAAGCGCTCCGCGTTGCGGTCCGCGAGCTCCCGCGGCGTCACCCCCTCGCGCTCCGCCGCCAGCGCCACCGGCTCCCCGTGCTCGTCCGTCCCCGTCAGGAAGAACACCTCCTCCCCCCGCTGGCGCATGTGCCGCGCGAGGATGTCCGCCCCGATCGTCGTGTACGCGTGTCCCAGGTGCGGCGCCGCGTTGACGTAGTAGATCGGGGTCGTCACGTAGAAGCTCATGCGCGTCCGGCAACAGTAGCCAGCCCGACCCCCGGGCGCTCGGATCTCACCCCCGCGTGCCCCGCCCGGATCTCACTCCTCCGCGCGCCGCCCGTGCTCTTCCTCCAGCAGCGCCTCGTACAGCTTGTTCGCCCCGAGGCCCGTCAGGCCCGCGAGCACCTGCGCGGCCATCCGCGCACGCGCCCCGGAGTCCACGAGCGCGCGCAGCGCCGCGAGCACCGTTGCGAGATCGCTCTCGCGGCGCTCGGCGCTTCCGATCACGAGCACGATCTCGCCCTTCGGGCGGTGCTCGCG
>DASZFE010000176.1:0-8922 GCA_035940155.1 Solirubrobacteraceae bacterium
CAAGGAGGGCTTCGCGTTCGGGGAGGTCGAGAAGGAGGCGGTCTACCTGACGCCGACGTCGAAGATGGCCCTGCGGATCCCGCCGCCGCCGCCGTTTCGCAACCACGGGAACGAGGTCGTCTCGGTCGCGGCGCTCGCGCGCTACCAGCAGCGGATCGCTGAGGAGGCCGGGGCGTACGTCCTCACGGAGACCGCCGCGACGCAGCTGATCGTCGAGGATGATCCGGCCGGGGGGCACGGGGCCCGCGTCGTGGGCGTGCGCTCCGGCGACAAGGGCCGCGGGAAGGAGGGCGAGGAGCTCGGGAACTTCGAGCCCGGGACCGACATCAAGGCCCAGTTCACGGTCCTGGCGGAGGGGTGCTGGGGTCATCTGACGGGCGCGGCGATCCGCGAGTTCGACCTCGGGGAGAACCGCGAGCCGCAGGTCTGGGAGCTCGGGGTGAAGGAGGTCTGGAAGGTCCCGAAGCCGCTTGACCGTCTGATCCACACGATCGGTCCTTGGCCGTTGAAGGTCTCTCCGAAGTACGGGCAGATCGGGGGAACGTGGATCTACCCGATGAAGGATGAGAAGAGCGGGGATGACCTCGTGAGCATCGGCTTCGTGATCGATCTCGAGTACGCCGACGCGACGACCTCCGCGCACGACCTCCTGCAGCAGTTCAAGTTACACCCGCTCGTGAAGAAGATCCTCGAGGGCGGCGAGCGCGTGGCGTGGGGCGCGAAGGCGCTCCCGGGCGGGGGCTACTGGTCGATGCCGAAGCTCACGATGCCCGGGGCGCTCCTCGTGGGCGACGCGGGGGGGATGGTCGACACGGTCGCGCTGAAGGGCGTGCACCACTCGATCCTCTCCGGGAAGCTCGCCGCGGAGTCGATCTACGCGGCGCTGGCCCGGGGGGAGTCCTCGCTCGAGTCATACGAGCGCGCGATCGAGGAGTCCCGGGTCGGCAAGGAGCTCTATGAGGTGAGAAACACCCGCCAGCCCTTCCAGAAGGGCTTCCTCGCGGGCGGGCCGATGGTGAACCTGATGATCGCCACCAAGGGCCGCTTCCCCGGCGGGCGCTGGTCCTGGCACCGCAACGACGCGAAGCCCGTCTTCGTCGGGAAGACCAAGGAGGGCTACCCGAAGCCCGACGGGAAGTACACCTTCGACAAGCTCTCCTCGGTCTTCATCACCGGCAACGCGACCCGCGACGACGCGCCGAATCACATTCGCGTGCAGAAGCACGTGCCGCGCGAGATCGCCGAGACGTGGCGGTGGATGTGTCCGGCGGGCGTCTATGAGATCCCCGAGGATGCTCCCGAGCACGGCGACGTGGACGTGATCGTGAACTACACCAACTGCGTGCAGTGCGGGGCGATCACGGCGAAGGGCGGTCGGCTGACGACGCCCGAGGGCGGCGACGGGCCGCTCTACCAGATCACCTGAGCGCGGGCACGGACCTCGCCGGGGAGGATCACACGGGCCGGTACGGGGTGAAGCCGAGTGGCCGAGATGCCGATTCGGTCTTGCGGGCGCGCAACAAGCGCGGCTCGCGCGTGTTCCTCCAGATGATGCCGATCTTCCTGACAGTCGCCGCTCCCGTGCTCGCGAGCGCCGTCCTGGGCCTCTCCGGCCAGGGCGCCGGTCCGAGCTCCACGCCGAGCCCCTCTCCGGAACCCGGGAGCGCCTCGGCGGCGGTCGATGAATGCCTGACCTCCGGCGAACAGGGCCGGCGCGCGGCGACCTTCTCCGCGCAGATGGTCGCGCTCCCGGGGACGCAGCGGATGACGATGCGGATCGACGTCCAGGTGCGCACGCCCACCGAACCCTTCCACGCGGTCCTCGCTCCGGGCCTCGAGGTCTGGCGGCGCTCCTCACCGGGGGTGAACGTCTTCAAGTACCTCAGTCAGGTCACGAACCTCTCGGCCCCTGCGTCCTACCGGGCGTTCGTCCGCTTCCGCTGGCTCGGCCCGAAGGGACGGCTGCTGCGCCGCGCCCAGCGCATGACGACGAGCTGCGTGCAGCCCCTGAAATCGGCCAAGATCGCGCCGAAGACGACTCAGCCGGCCACGGGCTAGAGCGCCCGGACGGCGTTGCGGGTTCGCCGCGGCGCTCGCGCGGGCAGGGGCGGCCCGCTAGAATGCCCCGAGATGAAGACTGAGATCCACCCCAAATACGAGCAGGCGCACGTGACGTGCATTTGTGGGAACGAGTTCACCACTCGGGCGACTCGCACGGAGATCCACGTCGAGGTCTGCTCCAACTGCCACCCCTTCTACACGGGCCGTCAGAAGCTCATGGACACGGGTGGGCGCGTCGAGCGCTTCCAGCGCCGCGTCGCGAGGGGCCGTCTGGGGAAGGCCCGGACGGAGGCGAAGACCGTCGTGGCACAGGCTGTGAAGGCGCCGGCCGCTGAAGCGCCGGCGGTTGTCGAGCCGGACGTCGTGGCACGCCCAGAGGGCGCGGGGCAGGCCGCCGGGGCACCGGACGGCGACACGCAGAGCCCGGCAGCGACCGAGTAGGGAACGATGTCCTCGGGCCTGGCCGCCGGCACGCGGACGCCAGCCAGTGCCCCCGAGGGTGCGCCGGAGCTCCTCGCCGAGCCGAACGCGGACGGGCAGCTGCAGGCGCAGCGCGACGCGCCCGTGGGTGGGCAGGCGGTGCTCGAGGGCGTGATGATGCGGGGGGTCTCCAACTGGGCGATCGCGGTGCGAAAGCCCACGTCCGAGCAGCTCAGCCACGGCGAGCTCTCACCCGAGGAGGCCGCGCTGGGGGAGATCGACGTGCAGGTCTTCGGCCTGGATTCGGCGATGAAACGCCACCGTGCGCTGCGTCTGCCGATCATCCGGGGCGTCGTGGCGCTCTTCGAGTCGATGAAGATCGGCTTCCGGGCGCTCGGGATCTCCGCTGAAGCGCAGCTTCCCCCCGAGGAGGGCGAGGGGGACGAAGAGGGCAAGGCAATCTCGGGCGGCGTCTGGGCAGGGACGATCCTCGTCGCGCTCGTCTTCGCGATCGGCCTCTTCTTCGTGCTCCCGGTCGCGCTGACGAGCTTAATCAAGGGCCGGCTGCACTCCTCGTTCCTGTTCTGGCTGATCGAGGGCGTCGTGCGGACGGGGATCTTCCTCGGCTACATGTACTTACTCTCCCGCCTGCGGGACCTGCGGCGCGTCTTCGAGTACCACGGGGCCGAGCACAAGACGATCTCCTGCTTCGAGGCCGGCCTGCCGCTGACGCCGCAGAGCGCGCAGCGGTTCTCGCGGCTGCACCCGCGCTGCGGGACGAGCTTCCTGCTCGTCGTGATGATCGTCGCGATCTTCGTCTTCGCCCCGATCGGCCTGCCCGCGTGGTACTGGCTCGTGGCGACGCGCATCCTCGGGGTGCCGCTGATCGCGGGGATCTCCTTCGAGCTGATCAAGTTCGCCGGGCGCAACCGCAGCCGTCGCTGGGTCCGCGCGGTGATGTGGCCCGGGTTGAAGCTCCAGCTTCTGACGACCCGCGAGCCCGACCTCGATCAGCTCGCCGTCGCGATCGCCTCCCTGAAGGCGGTCCTGGCGCTCGAGAAACCCGGCGATCTCACCGCCGAGGATCTTATCGGCGTCGAGGTCGTCGCCTAGCTCGGGAGGACCAGTCGGACGAGAGCCTCCCAACCGGCGGCGAGCCGCTCGGGTGGCATCTCGCGGACCTTGCGGAGGTAGAGGAATAAGTCGGCCCCGAGGAACGCGAGGAGGGTCTCGGCGAGGATCTCCGCGTCGCAGCCCGGGTCGGCCTCGCGCAGGAGGAGCTCGATGTGCAGCCGGTAGAAGGCGTAGGGGGCGGAGCCGAATCGCGCCCCCCCGTGCTCGGCGGCGAGGAGCAGGTCGGCGTGGCCTGAGAGGAGTTCGAGGAGGGCGTGGCCGAAGGCGACGAGGCGCTCCCGCGGGGGCGCGCCCGGCCCAAGGGGGGGCTCGCCGCGGATGATGCGTTCCTGGAAGGAGGCCTCGCGCTCGCTGAGGACGGCCCGTGCGAGCGCGGCCCGCGAGCCGAAGCGGCGAAAGAGCGTCCCCTTGCCCACGCCGGCCTCACGGGCGACCTCGTCCATCGAGACGCAGCTCACGCCGCGCTCGGCGAAGAGGCGCTCAGCGGTGCAGAGGACGCGCGCGCGGTTGCGCGCGGCGTCGGCGCGCTCGGGCGAGTCGGCCCTGATCTGGGGGAGATCGACGCTCTTGAGCATCTGGAGCATCCTCCCAGCTTACTAAACGGACCAAGGTCCGATTGTGTGCTATGGTGGAGTCATTAAACGGACTACGGTCCAGAAACCATCTGAATGAGGAGAGACCAATGAGCACGGCCACCGCAGAGAACATCACCGCAGAGAGCACCACCGTCGGCAGCGCCGGGAGCGTCGCGGCGGGGAACTGGAAGATCGACACGGTCCACTCGACCGTGGGGTTCGCCGTGAGGCACATGGTCGTGGCGACCTTCCGGGGGCGCTTCGAGCGCTACGACGGCGAGCTCGTCGTGGGCGAGGACGGAGCGCCGGTCCTTCGGGGCGGCGTGGACGTCGACTCGATCGTCGTGAAGGACGAGAGCCTCGCGGGGCACCTGGGCTCGCCGGACTTCTTCGACAGCGAGCGCCACCCGCGGATCACGTTCTCCTCGACCGGGATCACGGTCGGCGAGGACGGGAGGATCGAGGTCGAGGGGGAGCTGACGATCAAGGGCCACACCCACGGCGTGACCGCGCGCGGGAGCATCGCGGGCCCACACGTGGACATCGCGGGGAACGAGAAGCTCGGGGTCGAGCTGGAGGCGGTCATCGACCGGCGCGAGTACGGCCTTCAGTGGAACGCGCCCCTGCCCAAGGGGGGCTTCGCCCTGGAGAACGAGGTCAAGCTGGAGGTCTCCCTCGAGCTGGTGCGGGAGGCGTAGGAGATGCGCGTCCTCGGACTCTCGGGGAGCCTGCGGGAGGGCTCCCACAACACGCGCCTGCTCGAGGGCGCGCGCACGCTCCTGCCCTCCGGAGTGGAGCTCGTCCGCTTCGAGGGCCTCGCGGAGATCCCCTACTACAGCGAGGACCGCGAGCACCGGACGCCCGCGGCGGTCGCGGCCCTCGTGGCCGCGACCGCCGAGGCCGACGCGATCCTGGTGGCGACGCCCGAGTACAACGGCTCGATCCCGGGCCACCTGAAGAACGCCCTGGACTGGATCTCCCGCCCGGTGGTGGGGAGGCCAATGCGGGGGAAGCCCGCGGCGGTCATCGGCGCGAGCGCGGGCCTCTTCGGGGCGGTCTGGGCGCAGGCGGAGATGCGGAAGGTCCTCACGATGATGGGCGCGCGCGTCATCGACCGCGAGCTCCCGATCGGGGGGGCCGATGAGGCGATCGGCCCCGACGGGCTCCCGCTCGATCCAGACGCGGTGCGCGAGCTCTCGGGGATCCTCGACGAGCTCATCGAGCTCGCCGAGCCCGCGCGGGTCGCCGCCTGAGGTTGAGCCCGCGTGGGCGCCTAGACTGCTCGCATGATCGAAGGTTTGGTGGCACAGATCGAGGCCCGCTTCGCGGAGCTCGGCGAGCAGATGACCGACCCGGCGGTGATCGGGGACCGGGAGCGCTTCGCGGGGGTGGGGCGGGCGTACAGCCAGCTGGAGCCCGCGGCGAAGCTGGCGGTGGAGTGGCGGCGCGCGCGGGACGACGCGGCGGGGGCGGAGGAACTACTCTCCGAAGACGGGAACGATCCGGCGGTGCGGGAGGAGCTCCTGGCGGATCTCTCGGGCGCGCGAGAGCGGATCGAGGAGCTCGAAGAGGAGATCCGCCTGGCGATGGTCCAGAGCGACCCGAACGACTCCAAGAACGTGATCGTCGAAATCCAGGGGGGCGCGGGGGGCGACGAGGCGGGGATCTGGGCGGGGGACCTCTTCCGGATGTTCACCAAGTACGCGGAGCGGCGGGGCTTTCAGACGGAGCCGATGGAGGCGGGGGAGGGGAAGTACACCTTTGCGATCAAGGGCGAGGGGGCGTACTCGGTGTTCAAGTTCGAGGGGGGGACGCACCGCGTGCAGCGGGTCCCCCAGACGGAGTCCCAGGGACGCATCCACACCTCGACGGCGACGGTGGCGGTGCTCCCGGAGGCGGAGGAGGTGGATGTGCAGATCGACCAGGGCGACCTGCAGATCGACGTCTATCGCTCCTCGGGGCCGGGTGGACAGTCAGTTAATACGACCGACTCGGCCGTGCGCGTGACGCACAAGCCCTCGGGGATCGTGGTCTCGATGCAGGATGAGAAGTCTCAGTTACAGAACCGCGAGAAGGCCCTGCGGGTGCTGCGCGCGCGCCTGTACGAGCGGGCGCTCGCCGAGCAGCAGGCGGAGCTGGCGGCGGACCGGCGCTCGCAGGTTGGGACGGGCGACCGGGCGGAGAAGATTCGCACCTACAACTACGGCGAGCGCCGCGTGACCGACCACCGGATCAAGCTCACGGTGCACAACCTCGACCAGGTCCTCGAGGGCGAGCTCGAGGAGCTCACCGCGGGCCTCCAGGCCGACGAGAAGCGCCGGGGCCTGCAGGCGCAGGCCGCCGCGTGAGGACGGGCGCGGCCGCGGGACCCGGAGGCCGCCGTGTGAGCGGGAGCCCCTTCTCGGAGACCCCCGCGCGGGAGGCGCTGGAGGGGGCGATCACGGCGATCGGGGCGGCGGGCTGCGAGACCCCCCGGCTGGATGCGGAAATCCTCCTCGCGGATGTTCTCGGGGTGGACCGGGCGCGGCTGTTGAGCGACCGCGGATTGACCGTCGCGGGCCCGGCGGTGCGGGCCTTCCAGGATGCGGTTCGCCGCCGGGCGATCGAGCGGGAGCCGGTGGCGTACATCACGGGCGTGCGGGGCTTTCGCCGACTGGAGCTCCGGGTCGATCGCCGCGCGCTGGTGCCCCGGCCTGAGACGGAGCTCCTGGTCGAGGTCGGTCTCATGCTCGCGCGCGGGGCGAGCGTGCTCGACCTGGGCACGGGCGGCGGGGCGGTGGCGCTCGCGCTGAAGGACGAGCGCCCCGATCTGCGGGTGAGCGGCAGTGACGTCAGTCCCGAGGCGCTGGACCTCGCGCGCGAGAACGGTGCCCGGCTGGGCCTGGAGGTGAGCTGGCTGCGGGCCGACCTCCTGGAGGGGGTCCAGGACGAGTTCGACGCGATCCTCTCCAACCCGCCCTACGTCGCGGAGCCCGAGCGCGCGACGCTCGCGCCGGAGATCCTCCGCCACGAGCCCCCCGGGGCGCTGTTCGCGGGGGAGGACGGGCTGGAGATGATCGGGAGACTGCTCACGCAAGTCGCCTCGCGCACGGGTGCGCCCGGACAGAGACACGGGCACGCACGGGTGCGGCTCGTGGCGATCGAGGTCGGCGCGGGTCAGGCCCCTGCCGTTGCGGAGTTGATGCGCGGGGCGGGCTTCCCGACGGTCCGGGCCGAGCGGGATCTGGCGGGGATCGAGCGGGTGGTGGTGGGGGAGCGGAAGTGACGCCCACCCCCGAGGACGCGAGCCTGCCCACCCCTGAGGACGCGGGCCGCCTCACCCCTCAGGACGCGGTTCGCCTGGAGGAGTGCATCGCGGGCGGGGGGGTGGCGGTGTTCCCAACCGACACCCTCTACGGGATCGGCTGCGACCCCGACAGCCCCGACGCGGTCGAGCGCCTGTACGAGCTCAAGGGCCGCCCGCCATGGCAGCCGTGCGCGGTGATGTTCTTCTCGCTCCCCGCCGCCCTGCGGGCGCTCCCGGAGCTGACCGGGCGCGAGCGCCAGGCGGCAAGCACGTTGCTTCCCGGGCCGGTCGCGCTGCTGCTGCCTAACCGCCGCGAGAGATTTCTGCGTGCGTGCGGGACGGATGGCGCGCTGGGACTGCGCGTGCCGCTGCTCACGCCCGCTCTCGCGGCCCTCGCCGTGGTCGAGGTCCCGGTGATGCAGTCGAGCGCCAACCTCTCCGGCGGGGCCGACGCGCGGCGGCTAGCGGAGGTCCCCCCGGCGCTGCGCGAGAACGCGGACCTCGTGCTCGACGGAGGAGAGCTTCCCGGGACGGCTTCCACCGTCCTTGACCTGCGCGGCTACGAGGAGCGCGGGGAGTGGCGGGTCGTGCGCGAGGGGCCGGTCGGGCGCGGGGAGTTTGAGCAGGCGCTGGGGTGAGGCGCCGCGGGGCGGCTCGCCTGGCGATCCAGTGAGACTGAACTATTCTGTACAGCTTTTCTGTATCATAAAGTCCAGTAGGACTGTATTTTTTGATACAGTTATCTTGTACCGATGAAGCCGGTGAACCCATTCGTATTCGACCGCCCACTCCCCTCGGGCGAGCTGATCGACCGTGAGGAGGAGCTCTCGTCGCTGGTGTCGCTTGCCCTGGGCGGCCAGTCGGCGCGGCTGGCGGCGCCGCGGCGTTACGGGAAGACGACGCTGCTGGGCGCGCTGGTAGACCAGATCGAGCGCGAGGAGGGGTTCATCGCGACGCTGCTGGACTTCTCTCGCGTGACGAGCCTGGCGGATGTGGTGGCGCGCTTCGAGCAGGGCTACGCGGAGGGCCTGGAGCGGAGCAAGCTGCGGGCGTTGTGGCGGACGCTGCGCCGCCGTGCGACTGTGGATGCTCACCTCCGTGCGCCCGGGGATGTCGCGGGGGTGAGTATCGGCATTGGCCCCGCGGGCGGTGAGGAGACGCTTGCACGGTTGCACCACCTGCTGGAGGTGCCCCGGGCGGTGCACGAGCGCACCGGGCGTCAGTGCCTTGTGATCTTCGACGAGTTTCAGGACCTGCTGAGGATGGTCGAGGGAGTCGATGGCATCCTGCGCAGTCACATCCAGCACCACTACCAAGTGGCCTCCTATGTGTTCGCGGGCAGCGAGCCCTCGCTGATGGCTGAGCTCTTCGGTGACCGTGGGCGCCCTCTGTTCGAGCAGGCGCGTAGCGTGCCGCTTGGGCCGCTCGCGCCGCAGCCGCTCGCGG
>DASZFE010000177.1:0-1646 GCA_035940155.1 Solirubrobacteraceae bacterium
CTGAAGAACGGGGACCTCCTGCGACTGCGGGTCCTCGACCAGCGCACCGGGCGGTTCCAGATCGTCCCCTTCCACGTGGCGGGGATCGTCCAGGAGTTCCCCTCCGCCCCGAAGGACTCGTTCATGGTCGCCAACCTCGGCTACCTGGAGTCCGTCACTCACGCGGGCGGCCCGAACGTCGTATTCGCCAAGGTCAACGGCCACCCCCCCGACGTCGCCCGCCGCGTGGCCCTCGCGACCGCCTCGCTGGGCACGAAGGTGGACGACATCACCGGCCAGAGCGCGCGCACGAGCAGCTCGATCACGACGGTCGACCTGACGGGCATCAGCCACATCGAGCAGGCCTTCGCGATCCTCCTCGCCGCCGCCGCGATGGCCCTGTTCGTCGCCCTGGGAATCTCCGAGCGCCGGCACGAGCTTGCCACGATGGCCGCGATCGGCGTGCCCCTCTCGCGGATCTCGGCGTTCCTGTGGACCGAGGCCGCGATCGTGCTGGCGGTCGGGCTCGCGCTGGCCCTCGTCCTCGGCTGGCTGCTCTCGGAGATGCTCGTCGCGATCCTCCAGCACGTCTTCGACCCGCCGCCCGACGCCCTGGCGGTTCCGTGGTCCTTCCTCGCCGGGCTCGCGGGCGCGGCGATCCTCGCCACGCTGCTCGCGACGGTCCTCGCGACTCGCGGGATACGGCGCCTGCGGCTCGGGGAGATCCTGCGAGAGCAGTAGCCTCGCTCGGTGATACTTGCCCGATGCCCGCTGCGCTGATCCTGCTCGTGGAGGACGACCGGGAGCTGCGCGCAGTCCTCAGGCGCGGCCTGGAGGAGGAGGGCTTCGCGGTCGGTGGCGCGGGGAGCGGCGCCGAGGCGATGGAGCGGATCTCCGCGCAGGCGCCCGACGCGCTGGTCATCGACGTGGGCCTGCCCGACGCCGACGGGCGTGACCTCTGCCAGGCGCTGCGGGCACGCGGGATCCAGTCCCCGGTGCTGTTCCTCACCGCGCGCGACGCCCTGGCCGATCGCCTGGCCGGCTTCGGGGCGGGGGGCGACGACTATCTCACCAAGCCCTTCTCGCTCGCGGAGCTCATCGCGCGCCTGCGCGCCCTCCTGCACCGGGCCGGAGTGCACGGCACGATCAACGCCGCCGGCCTGAGCCTCGATCCGACGAGCCACGAGGCCGCCTGCGGGGAGCACACCGTCCGCCTCACCCCCACCGAGTTCCGGCTGCTCGGCGCGCTGGCCGCACAGGCCGAGCGGCCCGTCAGCCGCCGCGACCTCGTGCGCGCCGCCTGGCCCGACGGCGCGATCGTGCACGACAACACGATCGACGTCTACCTGGCGCGCCTGCGTCGCAAGCTGCGCGCGATTCCCGACGCCCCTGAGATCACGACCGTGCACGGCCTCGGCTACCGTCTGCGATGAGCCTCCGCCTGCGATGAGGCTCGGCCGCATCAGCCTCCGCAGGAGGCTCACCGCGAGCACCGTCGCGGGCGCGGCGATCGCCCTCGCCACGCTCATCGCCGCCTTCAACCTCCTCCTCGACGCGCGCCTGCGCGCCGATGCCGACAACGTCCTGCGCGAGCGCGCGGCCACGGTCCTGCGAGGACTCGGCACCGTGGACGGACGCCTGTCGGTGATCGAGGCCCCCGACCAGGG
>DASZFE010000178.1:0-3480 GCA_035940155.1 Solirubrobacteraceae bacterium
GCGCGAGCGCCCCCGTCACGCGCACCCCCTCGCCCGGGAGCTCGATCCCCGCCGCCCGCAGATCCTCGGTCGAAGCCCCCGCCACGAGAAGCTCCTCGCCGGGCCGCGCCACCTCCCGCCACACCCCGAGGACCCGGTCGAGGCCCTTCTTGAACGGATTCGCCGCGTACGTGATCGCGGCGACGCCGCGCGCGTGCGTGGGGCGCTCCTCCCCCGAGGGCCCCTCCCGGGAGGGCTCGACGGGCATCGGCAGCACGAGCGCGCGCTCGGCCGCGTCGGGAGTCTCGGCTGGGAGCTCCGCCAGCGCGCCGTGGCTCCACGGGAGCAGCAGCGGGGCCTCGCGCAGACGGCGGCGCTCGAGCGGGCGCTGCCAGAGGCCGTGGCGGCCGGGGCGGTTCGCGGCGGCCGGGGCGTCGAAGCGGATCGCCCCCGCTCGCGGCCAGAGCAGCGCGGCGGTCGTGCTCGAGTAGATCACCGAGCGGGGGGCCCGCGCTGTCACGCTCTCCGCGACCCGTCCGCGGAGGGCCTCCCGGACGGCGCCCCGGACGGCGCGCGCGGCGCGGAGGTCGGTGAGCATCATCGTCCGCACCCCCCCGGGAGGCTCCGGGCACACGAGCTCCACGCTCGCCCCGGCCCTCACTAGAGAGTCGCGCAGCTCTTCGTCCGCCGCGCGCAGGCCGCCCGTCGTGCCCAGCGAGACGAGCAGGACGTCGATCGCACCCGCCCCGCGGTCTGTCACCCCGCCACCCGGCCGACCCGCTCGGGCCGCAGCGCCTTGAAGCCCGGGGCGCGCTGGAGGACGATCGGACGGATCGGCGAGGTGCGCAGGACATAGAAGCGGACGCCGTCGCGCTCCTCGATCGCCTGCACCGCCGCGTGCTGGCGGCGCCAGGCGAGCGCCCAGATGATCGCGAAGCCGGCCCCTATGCCCGGGATCTGAGGTCCGACGACGGCGAGCGCGCCCGCGAGGACGGCGAAGAGGAGCAGGGGCCAGAGGCGGTTCAGGAGCGTCACGCCCGGATTCTGCTCGGGCAGGACGCTGCTCGCCTTCGCGCTCGCCAGCAGCCGCGCGATCGGCTCGCTCGCCTGCTCACGGCGGCCCAGACGCAGTCCGACGAGCGTCGCGACCGACCACCAGCCAGCCGCTCCTAGCGCCAGCGCGGTATGCGAGCCACCCGCGGCCGTGAGGGCCGTGACCGTCGCGAGCGCCGTCGCCGCGGCGGCGCTGAGGAGCACCGTTGCTTTGAGGAAGTCGACGAAGCGCACCGGCGACTACAGGAGAGCCTCGAGCAGGGAGCGCACGCCGCCAGCCCCTTCGATCGTCAGGTCGGCCTCCTCGGCGAGCTCCACGGGCGCCTCCTCGGAGCCGACCGCGACGCAGAGGACGCACTCGAGCTCCCCGGCGCCCGCGAGCGCGCGCAGCCCCCGGAAGGCGTCGAGGTCGGTGGCGTCGTCGCCGACGTAGACCGCGGCCCGGATCGCCGACGCCCCCTCCCCGCCGAGGGAGCCCCGCAGGAGCGCCGTGACCCCGAGACCCTTGTCGAGGGGAACCGGCGGGCGCACCTCCAGGACCTTCCGGCCCCAGTGGACCGCGAGGCCCTCCTCCTGCGCGCGCGCGGCGATCCCGCGCACGGCCTCCTCGGCGGCCCCCTCGTCGGGGACGCCCCGCCAGTGGAAGGCCGCGATCGCCCGCTTGTCCTCGACGCGGATGCGCAGACGCGGCTCGCTCTCGGCGTGGGCCTCCTTGGCGAAGGCGCGGACGCGCTCGGTCCAGGCCTCGAGCTCGGGGTCGAGCTCCACCCGGGAGGAGCCCGGCCGCATGAGCTCGCCGCCGTGGTTGCCCACGTAGGCGATGCTCCCGATCGCCACGATCCGCCGCGCGGCCTGGGCGCGGCGTCCGCTCACGCAGGCCACGAGCCCGTAGCGTTCGGCGATCTCGATCACGAGCGCCCGCGTGGCCTCGGGGACGTGGGCGTCCTCGACGTGAGTGACGATCGGGGCGAGCGTCCCGTCGATGTCGAGCAGGACGGCCGCGTGGGAGGGATCGGAGCGCAACGGCTCCAGCGCCTCCGCGAGCGTGGTGGCGGCGGGGGACACGGCCTCTAGTATGCCAACGGCAACCCCACCGACCGGCCCGCGAGGCCGGTCTCGAGCCAGGAGTCGGAGATCGTGGCGCAGCACTCGCTCGGAAGGCCCCTGAGGCTGATGGCGATCGGCACCGCCGCGGGCCTCTTCAGCGGCCTCTTCGGGGTCGGCGGGGGAAGCGTGATCGTGCCGCTCCTGATCCTCTGGCTCGGCTACGGCGAGCGCGCCGCGACCGCGACCTCGCTCGCCGCGATCGTCCTGATCGCCGCCTTCGCGGCCCTCGCGCAGGGCCTCTACGGGAACGTCCACGTCCTCGACGGCATCCTCATCGGGGTGCCCGCCATCGGAGGCGTCCTGCTCGGCGTCCGCCTCCAGCAGCGCCTCCCCGAGCGGACCATCTCGCTCTTCTTCGCCGCCCTCCTCGTGGCGACCGCCGTGGAGCTGGTCCTGAGGTGAGACCCCCCGTGAGCGCCCTCGCGATGCCCGGGACGGTGGGGCGCGAGTGATCGGCGCGATCGCGATCGGCCTCGCCGGGGGAATCGTCGCCGGGCTCCTCGGGGTCGGCGGCGGCGTCCTCTTCGTCCCCGGGCTCGTGATCTTCCTCGGCCTCGGCCAGCACCAGGCCGAGGCGACCTCGCTCCTGGCGATCGTCCCCGTCGCGCTCGTGGGCGCCGCGCGCCAGGACCGTCACGGGAACGTCCACCGCCGCGACGCCCTCCTCGTCGGCCTCCTCTCTATCCTCGGCGCCGCCGGCGGGGTCGCGCTCGCCAACGCCCTCTCCGCGCGCACCCTCCGGATCGGCTTCGCCCTGCTCATCCTGCTCGTCGCCGCCCAGCTCGTCCGCCGCGCGCTGCGCGAGCCGGGGGAGCCGATCTTGGACGAGCGTCCCTGAGCCGGCGGCTTGCGCCGCCGGGCCTTCTAGACTGAAGGTTGATGGGACTCGACAATCCCTTACACATCGCCGCCCTCGTCGTGCTCATCCTGCTCATCTTCGGCGCCCGGAGGCTCCCGGAGATCGGCCGCTCGCTGGGCCAGGGGATGCGTGAGTTCAAGGAATCCGTGACCGGCGAGAGCAAGCCCCCCGCGATCGGCGCGGGTGAGCAGGCCCCGGGCGCACAGGCCGCGCCCGCGCAGGGCGCCGCGCAGCCCGCGGCCCCCGAGCCCGCGAGCGCGCAGGGCACGGGCTCCGAGACGGTCACCCCTCAGTAGCGCGAGCCAACAACCGAACGTTGCCGGATGAGAACCTCCATAGAGCCGGCGCGCCCGTGCCCGCGGCTGCTTAGGCTTGGTGACGGTGAGGAACGCGATCGTCAGGGTCGGACGTGTGCGTCTCGCGGCGGTCTCCGGGGCCACTGTGCTCGCGGCTACGCTCGGCGTGGGGTGCGCGGGCGGGAG
>DASZFE010000179.1:0-6827 GCA_035940155.1 Solirubrobacteraceae bacterium
TCCTCCACGAGGGCTTCTTCGAGGAGGACGGCGTCATCTGGGCCAAAGACGGGAGCGTCCTCGCGCACTCGCGCCAGCTTGCGATCGTGATCCCGACCGCGAACCCCATCCTGGGGCCCGTGAGCGTCGAATCCTCCCAGCCCGCCCGCGCGGACTGAGCGCGGCCTCAGCGCGCCAGCGAGGCGTCCTCGTCGAGCGCGAGGAGAGCCGCGGCGATCAGCTTCGCGCAGGCGTGCACGTCCCCGAGCTCGACGAGCTCGACGGGGGAGTGCATGTAGCGCAGCGGGATCGAGACGACCGCCGTGGCGACGCCCCCGCGGCTCAGGTGCACCGCGTCCGCGTCGGTCCCAGTCGAGCGCGCGGAGGCCTCGACGGTGAAGGCGATCTCCTCCCGCTCGCCCGCCTCGTGGAGGAGCTCGAAGAGGCGCGGGTTGATCGTCGAGCCCCGGCTCAGCACAGGCCCGGAGCCCAGCTCGTGCTTGCCGGACTCCTTGACCTCGATCCCCGGCGCGTCGGTCGCGTGGGTCACGTCCACGACGATCGCCGCCTCGGGATCGAGCGAGAAGGCGCTCGTGCGAGAGCCCCCGAAGGTGATCTCCTCCTGCGTCGCCGCGACCGCGATCACTTCCCACTGCGCGCCGCCCGCCTCTGCCACCAGACGCGCGACCTCGAGCGCGACGAAGGACCCGAGGCGGTTGTCCAGGGCGCGCGAGGCCACGCGCCCGTTGGGGAGCTCGAGCGGATCGCCAGCGATCACCGCGACGTCTCCGACTCGGACCAGCTTGCGGGCCTCCTCGCCGTCCTTCGCGCCGACGTCGATGTGCAGGTCGCGGACCTCGGCGACCTTCTTGCGCTCCTCATCGCGCAGGAGGTGGATGGGCTTCTTGCCGATCACCCCCGGGGTCTCGCCCACGCGCGCGGTGAGCGTCACGCGCTGCCCGACGAGGATCTGCGCGTCCCAGCCCCCGACGGGCGCGAACCATAGGTAGCCCTCGTCGTCGATGTGCGTCACGATCAGCCCGATCTCGTCGATGTGCCCGACGACGATCGCCCGCCGCGCGGGCGTCCGCGCGCCGTGGTGCGCCGGGACCCGCGCGATCGGCGTCCCGACGACGTCCGTGCTCACGGTCGCAAAGCTCTCCGCCGCCGCGCGCCAGACCGCCGCGGGGGCGGTCTCGTAGCCCGAGGGCCCGTGCGCCCGCAGGAGCTCGCCGAGCAGGCGCGGCATCGGCTCGACCTTCGGCGCGGGCTCCTCGCGCGGCCGATCCTCCCGTGGGGTCGCGTCGCTCTCGCTCATGCGGCCAACAGCGCCCGCAGGACGTACTGGAGGATCCCGCCGTGGCGGAAGTAGTCGGCCTCGCGCGGCGTGTCGATCCGCACGAGCGTGGTGAACTCGATCGATTCGCCCGCGTCTGCGGCCCCGCCCGAGCCCGGTAGCTCCGCCCGCACGCGCACCTCGCCGGGAATGGGCCCGCCGGCGTTGAGGGCCCGCGCGAAGCCCTCGATCGAGAGGACCTCGCGGCCGGTGAGCCCGAGCGAGGCGACGGACTCGCCGGGCTTGAACTGGAGCGGGAGGACGCCCATCCCGATCAGGTTGGAGCGGTGGATGCGCTCGAAGCTCTGCGCGATCACGGCGCGGACGCCGAGGAGCCGCGTGCCCTTGGCGGCCCAGTCGCGGGAGGAGCCGGTGCCGTACTCGCTCCCGGCGAGGACGACGAGCGGGACCTCCTTCCGGGCGTAGCGCATGGCGGCGTCGTAGATCGACATCCGCTCGCTCGCCCCCGGGCTCCCGGGGGCGCCGAGCCAGTAGGTGTAGCCGCCCTCGCCAAGGGGCTCCCCGGCCTCGGGCGCCTGGATGAGGTTGCGCAGGCGGATGTTTGCGAAGGTCCCCCGCATCATCACCTCGTGGTTACCGCGCCGGGCGCCGTAGGAGTTGAAGTCCCGCGGCTCGACGCCTTGTCCCTGGAGGTATTCCCCGGCTGGCCCGTCCCGTCTGATCGCCCCGGCGGGGGAGATGTGGTCGGTGGTGACGCTGTCGCCGAGGAGCGCGAGCACCCGCGCGCCCTGGATGTCGCTGAGGGGCTCGGGCTGGGCGGGCATCCCCTCGAAGTAGGGGGGGAGGCGCACGTAGGTGGAGTCGGCCTCCCACGCGAAGCGCTCTCCGGTGGGGACCTCGAGGGCCCTCCAGCGCTCGTCGCCGGTGAAGACGTCGCCGTAGGTGTCGCGGAACATCTCCGCGCGGACGGCCTCCCCGACGGTCTCGGCGATCTCCTGCGTGCTCGGCCAGATCTCGCGCAGGTGGACCTCGCGGCCCTCCCCGTCGTGGCCGAGGGGGTCGGAGAGGATGTCGATGTCCATCGTCCCGGCAAGGGCGTAGGCGACGCAGAGGGGTGGGGAGGCGAGGTAGTTCATCTTCACGTCCGGGTTGATCCGCCCCTCGAAGTTCCGGTTGCCCGAGAGGACCGAGACGACGGCGAGATCGTCACGGGCAACCGCCGCGGAGATCTCCTGCGGGAGGGGGCCGGAGTTCCCGATGCAGGTCGTGCAGCCGTAGCCGACGAGGTTGAAGCCGAGGTCCTCCAGCGGCTCGGTGAGCCCGGCGCGGTCGAGGTACTCGGTGACGACCTTCGAGCCGGGCGCCATGGAGGTCTTTACCCAGGGCCTGCTCACAAGGCCGCGCGCGCGGGCGTTGCGCGCGAGGAGCCCCGCGCCGACCATCACCGAGGGGTTCGAGGTGTTCGTGCAGCTCGTGATCGCCGCGATCACCACGTCGCCGTGGCGGAGCCTGTGCTCCGGCGATTCGTGCCCGGGCGATTTGTGAGCGGGAGATTTGTGCCCGACCGGCGGATCGGATGCGGGGAAGGACTCCGCCACGGCCTCGTCGTAGGCGTCGACCTGCGCGCCGTTGGTGTGGGCGTAGTCGGCGAGCGCCCTGCGGAATGCCTCCTGGGCGCCTGAGAGCGCGATTCGGTCCTGCGGGCGCTTGGGGCCCGCGAGGCTCGGGACGACCTCGCCGAGGTCGAGCTCGAGGGTGTCGGAGAAGGCGCTCTGTGGGGAGTGCTCGTCGTGCCAGAGGCCCTGGCGGCGGGCGTATGCCTCCACGCGCTCGATCTGCTCGCGGGAGCGTCCGGAGAGCTCCAGGTAGCGCAGCGTCTCGGCGTCGATCGGGAAGATCGCACAGGTGGAGCCGAACTCGGGGGACATGTTCCCGATAGTGGCGCGGTCGGCGATCGGCAGGCGCGCGAGGCCCGCGCCGTAGAACTCGACGAACATCCCCACGACGCCCCGCTCGCGGAGCATCTGGGTGACGGTCAGGACGAGGTCGGTCGCGGTCGCGCCCTCGCGGAGCTCGCCGTGGAGGCGGAAGCCGAAGACACGGGGGATGAGCATCGAGAGGGGCTGCCCGAGCATCGCGGCCTCGGCCTCGATCCCGCCGACGCCCCAGCCCAGGACGCCGAGGCCATTGACCATCGTCGTGTGGGAGTCGGTCCCGACGAGGGTGTCGGGGTAGAGCCGGGGCGGGCCGGACCCGTCGCCCTGCCGGTCGAAGACGACGCGGGCGAGGTACTCGAGGTTGATCTGGTGCACGATGCCCGTGTCGGGGGGGACGAGGAGGAAGTTCTCGAAGGCGCCCTGCCCCCAGCGCAGGAAGACGTAGCGCTCGCGGTTGCGCTGTAGCTCGAGATCGCCGTTGACGCGGAAGGCCTCGCGGGTCCCGAAGGCGTCGACCTGGACGGAGTGGTCGATCACGAGCTCGGCGGGCACGAGCGGGTTGATCTTGGCGGGATCGCCGCCCATGGCGGCGATGGCGTCGCGCATGGCGGCGAGATCGACGACGGCGGGGACGCCGGTGAAGTCCTGCATGAGGACCCGGGCGGGCGCGAAGGCGATCTCGCGGCTGGGCTCCGCCTGCGGGTCCCAGCCGGCGAGCGCTTCGACGTCCTGCGCGGCGACGGCGCCGGCGCCCTCGTTGCGCAGGAGGTTCTCGAGGAGGACCTTCAGTGAGAAGGGGAGCCGCCCCACGTCGAAGCGATCGGCGAGGGCGTCGAGGGCGAAGATCTCGTACTCCGTCCCGCCCACGGCGAGGGTCTCCCGTGCGCCGAAGCTGTTCTGGGCCATACCCGCGATGCTATCGAGCGCCGCGGTCCCTCAGGCGGCGGCGCGGGTGACGCGGCCCTTGCCCTCGCGCTTGCTGCGCAGGAGCGCGGCGTCGCAGGCCTCCAGGAGCTCGGAGACGGTCATCGGGGCGGACCACTGGGCGACGCCGAAGGAGGCGGAGACGCCGGGGCCGTCCTCGGAGGTGGAGATCCCCAGGAGGCGTTCGCGCGCGCGATCGGCGGCGCCGGCGGCGCTGTGGAGGTCGGCGCCGGCGAGGATCACGACGAACTCGTCGCCGCCGTAGCGGGCGACGCGGTCGAAGGCGCGGAACTCGCCCATGAGGGCGCCGGAGACTTCGCGCAGGAGGGTGTCGCCGGCCTGGTGGCCGTGGCGGTCGTTGACGAGCTTGAAGTCGTCGAGGTCGAGGAGGAGGCAGGAGAGGGCGCCGTCGGTGCGGGTGGCGCGCCCGATCTCTTCCTGCAGGCGCCGGCGCATGGCGCGGTGGTTCATGCAGCCGGTCACGGGGTCGGTGCCGGCTTCGGCGCGGGCGCGCAGGAGCGCGAGCGCGGTGGCGGCCTGGTCGACGAGGGTGGCGGCGCGGCGCGCGGCGGGGTCCGTGATCGCCTCCGGGCGCGGGCGGGCGAGGACGATCACGGCCTCGACCTCGCCACGGAGGCGCAGGGGGAGCAGGAGCGCGGAGCCGAGGTCCGCGATGGCGTACAGGCGCGGGAGGCTCGCGGCGAGCTCCTCGGGGGAGCGGGCGAGGAAGCCCTGACCGGTGCCGGCGACCCAGGCGACGCCGGGGGGGCGCCGATCGAGGGGCTCGGCGTAGGTGATGCGGCCCTCGCCGAGGTGGAGGTAGGTGACGACGAGGTCCTCTTGGGGGCGGAGGTGGTGTACGTGGACCTCGGCGACGGGGAGCGCGGAGAAGAGCTCGCGGGCGAGGGCGCGGAAGATGGTCTCGGGCTCGGAGGCGCCCTCGGCGAGGAGCGCGAGGCGCCTCATGGCGGCGATCAGGGAGTCGGCGTCCACGCCGCCCGCGTCCGGCGCGGCTCCGGGGATGTCAGCGAGGGTGCTCGCCATGGGACTGAATGTAGGCGATCGCGCGGCACGCCCGCGCTCGCGGGGTCCTGTCCCTCCGAGGGCGGTCCCTGAAGAGGACAGAGCCCTACCCCCTGAAGACGACGGTGGTGAAGTCGGTCGATGTGGGGGTGCCACGCTGCGCGGGGATGAAGCCGGCCCGCAGGCGGATGGTGAGCCGGTGCCTGCGGGCGAGCGCCTGGCGCCCGGCACTGGAGAGCCCGACGTTGAGGGTGGCCCGCGTGGCTCGGTTGAGGTGCCGAGTGGTGAAGCGGAGGTATTTGCCGCTTCCGCTGACGCGGCCGGCGTCCTGGGTCTGGACGCGCATCGCGACGGTCGCGCCGCTGACTTTGTGGCCGACGATCTTCACCGAGCAGCCGGTGACGACGATCGGGGTGCTCTGTTTGATCTTCGCGCCGTTCTGGGCTTCGATTTCGGTCGGCATCGCGAGCGACTTGGAGCAGAAGTTCCCGGTGCCGGTCAGCGCCGAGTTCGGGCCGATCGGGAGGTTGAGCGAGAAGCCCGTGACGGGCACGTCGGGGAGGGCGGCGAAGTCCGTGCTCGTGATCCCGGCGGAGGAGATGTCGATGTGCCCGACGAGGATCACCCGGACGCCGCCCCCTTTGAGGATGAGGTCGAGGTCGGGGAAGGCGGCGCCGCCGTGGGAGACGAGGTAGGCGGGACCGGTGAGGGGTTCTCCGATGACCGGCGTTTTGATTACCGCTCCACCGACGCGGGAGTGCTCGGGACACGCGCCGGGGGGGTCGTTGCCGGCATTGAAGAGGGTATCCAGGCAGGCGCCCTGGATGGTCGTCAGGCGCGAGGGGAGGGCTTTGGGCAGGAAGGTGAGGACGGACTTGATGTTCGCCTGCCTCGCGGGCTGGGAGATCGCGACCTGGATGCTCGCGCCGTTGGCTTTGGAGACCCGCGAGCCGGTGGAGGCGGTGAGGGTCGGTTTGAAGGGCAGCGCGGAGCAGCCGCTTGCCTGGAAGGGGGTCGAGATCCCCTGGGTGGCGCGGAGGGTGGAGGTGAGGGTCGTTTCGGTCGCGAGGACCCCGCAGTTGGTGGGGTTGAATAAGAATCCTTCACGGTTCATGAGGATCTGGATTTTGCGCATCCGCAGCGGGACGCCCCCGACGATCGTGGGGAGGGTGGTGTTGACGGTGAGGCGGGAGGTGTAGGGGTCGACTTCGACGGTCCCGCGGGTGACGATGGTGCCGTAGTCAAACGGGCCGACCCTGCTCGCGTCGATCGGGATCGAGAGGCCGAAGGGGGCGCCGCGGTAGGGGCCCGTGAGGTAGACGGGGCCGGTGAGCGTCAGTTCGGGACCGGCGCCCATGCCGACGGTGGCGACGCCGACCTGGCTCGTCGAGGAGCAGGTCCCCTGGGCGGCCTGGGGTTCGCCGCAGAGGGTCACCGAGGGGATCGCCCCGAGCACCCCGGCGGGGAGGGTGGTCTTGACCTGTTCGAGGTACTGGTTGCCGTTTGCGCGTACGAGGTTCAGGCCGAACTGGTCGAAGGCGCCCGCGCCGGTGTTGGAGGAGCTGGTGCTCTGGGTGAGGGAGAAGGGCGGGGGTGAGGGACACGCGCCGCCCGCGCCGTCGAGGTCGACGGCGAAGGCGCTCGTCGGGCTCGCGGCGGGGTTGCCG
>DASZFE010000180.1:0-2965 GCA_035940155.1 Solirubrobacteraceae bacterium
AGGATCCCGGCGCGCAGCCCGAGCCGGGCGGCCTGGAGGGCGCTGTAGAGGGCCCCGCCGCCCGGACGATCCCCCTCGGGGAGGACGTCGCGCGTGACGTGTCCGACGGCGAGGTAGTCGAAGGCGGCGCCCACGTTCGCGCGCTCAGAGCTCGGGCGGGGTGCGCAGCGGGAGCTCCGAGCCGACGATGGCGGCGGCGGCGAGGCGGCCGGTGAAGACGCAGCCGCCGAGGAAGGTCCCCTCCAGGGAGCGCTTCCCGTGCATCCCCCCGCCCCCGAAGCCCGCGGCCTCGCCGACGGCGTATAGCCCCTCGATGGGCTCGCCCTCGCGCGAGTCCCCGTCACGAGAGCCTTCGTCGCGCGCGCGCAGGACGCGGCAGGCGAGGTCGGTCTGGATGCCTCCGAGGCTCTTGCGCGCCATGACCTGGAGGCGGATCGCGATCAAGGGCCCGGCGTCGGGGTCGAGGATGCGCTGGAAACGGGACGTCCGCAGGCGGTCCGGACGCCAGGCGCGCAGCTGGGCGATGCGCCGGAGCTGGTCGTCGTTGAAGAGAGCCTTCCCGCGCACGATGCTCGCGTCGTAGCGGCCGATCTCCTCCGCGAGGACTCCCGCGTCGATCGCGTCTTCGCCGGTGAGGGCGTTCATCTTCCGCGCGAGCTCCGGGAGGGAGTCGGCGCTGAGGAAGTCGGGCGATCCATCGAGGAAGTGTCTGACGACGCGGGGCTTGCCGAGCAGGACGCCCAGCAGGAAGCGCACCGGGCGGCGCTCGCGCAGGTGGGGGTTGTGCTGGGAGCCCGAGACGTCGAGCTCGCGCCGGGCGATCTTCCAGTTGCAGATCAGCCAGGAGTACTTGCGCTCGTCCTCGCACATCCGCTCCAGGGCGGCGTAGGCGTCGAAGGTGGGCATCACCGAGACCGGCCCGTAGCGGCGCCCGTCGGGGTTCAGCATCACGCCCGAGCGGGGCGGGATTAACTTCAAACCGTGGTTCTCGCGCTGGGGGCGGGGATGGTGGACGGCGTCGGCGTAGTTCCACATCCGCGAGAGGTGCGTGACGTTCCCGCCCACTCGCCCGACCTCCTCGTGGAGGGCCCCGTCGGCGTAGGGGTGCGAGCCCATGAGGAGCCTCTGGGGCGGGCTCCCGAGCGCCTCGGTGGGCCAGACGCTCCGCACGAGCTCCGGGTTCCCGCCGATCCCGCCCGCGGCGATCACGACGGCGCGGGTCGCGTGGGCCTCGTAGCCGGGGCCGCCCGAGCCCACGCCGCCCTCCTCGACGACCCTGCAGCCCGTGACGCGGCCCTCCCCGTCTGTGAGGAGCTCGCTGACGCGCGCCCTGAAGCGCAGGTCGAGCGCCCCGCGGCGCGGGTGGGCCTCGATCGCCCCCCAGACGGCCTGCACGAGCGCCTTGCCGGTGCCCCAGGTGAGGTGGAAGCGGGGGACGGAGTTCCCGTCGCCGAAGTTCCCCCGCTCGGCCCAGTTGACCGCGGGGAAGAAACGCACGCCGATCTCGCGCAGCCACCCCCCGACGTCGTCGCGGGCGCGGGTCACGTACTGCTCGGCCCACCGCCGCGGCCAGTGGTCCTCCTCGCCGAGCTCGGCGATCCGCAGCCAGTCCGAGAGCGCTAAGCGCTCGTCGTCGCGGATGCGCGAGCGGCGCTGCTCGGGGGAGTCGACCATGAACATCCCCCCGAAGGCCTCCCGCGCGAGCCCCCCGAGCTCGTGGGGGAGGCAGCGGTCGAGCAGCAGCACCGTCTGCCCGGCGCGTAGGAGCTCCAGGGTGCTCACGAGCCCCGCGAGCCCCGCCCCGACGACGATCACGTCGGGATTCTCGCCTCGATTCACGCGCGCGCCTCCTCGCACACCTCGCCGTCGCTCACGCGAGGGCCATCCCGGGGGCGACCTGGACCTCGACGAGCTCCGGGCGGTCGCTCGAGATCGCCCGGGCCAGCTCGACGCGGAGCTCCTCCACGGAGCCCGCGCGGCGGGCGTTCACGCCGTAGGCGCCCGCGAGCGCGACGCAGTCGAGCGCCGGGAGGTCGAGGCCGGGGGCGCCCGTGATGTCCTCGAGCATCCCGAACCACTTCAGGATCGCGTACTCGTCGTTGCGCAGGACGAGGTAGGTGACGGGGACCTTGTAGGCCGCGGCGGTCCAAAGGCTCTGGATGGCGTACTGCGCGGAGCCCTCGCCCAGGACGCACACGACGGGCCGGTCGGGGCGGGCGAGCTGCACGCCGACCGCCCCGGCGATCCCGAAGCCGAGGCCGCCCCCGGAGGAGAAGTAGTAGCTCCCGGGCTCTTTCAGGCGCAGCTGGTTGCGCAGGGCGAGGGTCGCGGAGGGGGACTCGACCATCACGATCCCTCCGGGCGGGAAGACTTCCGCGAGGGCGCGCACGGCGCTGGAGGGGCTCATCGGGGCGGAGTCGGGTGCGGGCTCGGGCACGGGGCGCACGGGCGGGGGCTCACGATCGGAGTCCCCGACGGTCTCCGCCAGAGCGGCGAGCGTGAGCGCGGGGTCGGCGAGGATCGCGTCGCCCATCGGGGCGCGCGCGGCCTCGTCGGGGTCGCTCGTGACGGCCACGAGGCTCGTGCCCTCCGCGAGAGCCGGGCCAGGGACGTTGGGGTAGTAGGGGAAGACCGAGGTCCCGACCGCGAGCACGAGGTCGTGCCCGGCGAGCGCTTCGCCAGCGGGCCCGACGGCCGGGGGGAGGATGCCCTGGAAGAGCGGGTGGTCCTCGGGGAAGCCGAGCCGCCCGCCGCCGGGGGCGGGGGTCGCGTAGACCGCGAGGCGCTGGCGCTCGGCGAGCCTGATCGCCGTATCCCAGCCGCCCATGGCGTCGATCTCCGGCCCGGCGACGAGCGCGGGCTTCCGTGCCTGTGCGAGCCGCCGCGCGAGATCCTCGATCACCGCGGGTGCGGGGAGCGAGGCGCCGGTCACGGTGCGGGCAATCTGGTGCTCGACCTCCCCGGG
>DASZFE010000181.1:0-6049 GCA_035940155.1 Solirubrobacteraceae bacterium
CTGCGAGCTCGCGCCCGCGGAGCCGGTGACGACCTGGGCTGTGGTCAGGAGGACGGCCGCGGCGAGGAGGGCCGCGAGCGCGCGGATCTTGCGCGGGGGCGTACGCACGTCGAGCAACCTAGCTCGGGCGGCCCGTCGCACACAAGCCCGGCAGCCTGGCTTGCAGGAGCTCGTCGACGGTCTCGCGCGCCCGGAGCGGCCCGAGGAAGGGGGCGAGGCAGATGTAGGCGGCCTGTGGGACCAGCTCGGGGAGTCGCGCGGTGCGGTCCCGGATGGCGGCGTCGTAGATGAGCTCGTGGATCGCGCCCGCGATCGCCTCGGAGCAGACGTGCGAGAGCTTCGCGGCGGCCGGGCTCTGGTTGTAGCCCTCCTCGAGGAAGACGCTGAGCGCGCGGATCGAGTCGGTGAGCCGCTCGAGCGCGGCGCTCCCGGCGGCGTAGGACTCGATGAGCATCAGGTGTGCGAGGTCGGGAGTGCTCGCCAGGTACCCGGAGAGCGCCTCGAGGCCATACCAGAGCCGCTCCGGCCAGCTCGCGCGGGCGAAGTAGGCCGCGGAGACTAGGCCGATGCCATCCTGCAGCGCGAGCGTCTGGCCGGCGAGGAAGACCTCGCGCTTGTTGAGGAAGTGCTTGTAGAAGACCCCCCGCGAGACGCTGGCGGCGGCGACGATGTCGGCGATCGTGATCGCCGCGTAGCCCCGCTCGCGCATGAGGCTCGCGGTCGCGTGGACGATCCGGTTGTGGTGCTCCTGGTCGACCTCGCTCGCGGGCAGGTGCGCGCTGCCGCGGGGCAGGGGCCGGTTGGACTCGGCCTCCTCGGGGGGCTCGGGGCGAGCGGCAAGGAGTCCGCGTCCGAGCCGAGTCCAGTCCGCGGCGTCGCGCCTGGGGTGCTCGTGGGGCACCGCGTAGGAGCTCGTCCAGTGCAGGAGCGCCCGAAAGATCTCGCCCGGGTCGTCCATTTCCCGCTTGACGCGGCGCAGGGAGAGGACGCTGTGGATGCCCCCCACGAGGGGCTTCGGGGCGATGTCGAGCGTGGAGAGTCCTGTGGGGACGTTCTCGCGGATCTCTCCCACGTGGAGCTCGATCTCGCCGAGGAGGTCGTGGCAGGCATTCCGGATGCGAGGCGTGCCGGCGCGTGCGTGCGTGAGCAGCAGGCGCCAGCTGTCCGCGAGGTCGCTGTGCGCGGGATCGAAGACGAAGTTCAGCACGGCCGCCTGCTTCTCCCCCCAAGAGGCGCCCCCGACGATCGCCTTGAGCTCATCCAGGAGCAGCGGAGCGAGGTTCTCGAAGGCCGCGAGGAAGCAGTCCTCCTTGTCGGTGAAGTGTTCGTAGAAGGTGCTCCGCGAGACCCCCGCCTGGGCGATCACGAGCGCGATCGTCGTCTCGGGGTAGCCGCGCCGCCCGACGACCTGGGCCATACCGTTCAGGAGCCGCTCGCGCTGGTCGCTCTTGGGCTCTCTCGGGGACATCGAAGACGAGGGCGATCTGGGTTTGAGCTCGTGGGCGGAGGGCTTGGAAGCCGAGAGCGATCCGTGGTGTCCGAGACTCATCCGTATCGCGACGACCGTTTCCATAGACAAAATAAGTGTTTCTGATCGATAACGTCACTGTACAGGATCGGTCTCTTTCGGCGAGGATCTAGGCTACTTCAGCTGCACGACCCTGCTGATCGTCGCGCTGTGCCCGGCGTCTTCACGATCGGAAGGCCAGGTGCGGCAGAGATTACGCTTGGACGCTACTGTGCAGGGCTTCGTGCGCTCGGGGCGAAGCAGACACCGCGCGCAACCTTCGCGAAGACCAGTTGTTTGGAGATCCTGACGACATGCGCAAGCCATCTCGAATCCTTCCGCTCCTGCTCGTCGCGGCGCTCGGCGGCTTGAGTCTGGCCACACAGGCGGACGCGGGTCATGGTCGTCCCGCTCCTGGACGCCCGAGTTCCCCCGCATCCGCCTCCACGTCCCGCGCGAGCCACTTCCTGACGGGCCTCGGCGACGAGCAGACGGAGATGTTCTCCGACCCCAACTGGCGGCAACTCGGGACGCGCATATCGCGCTACATCGCCCCCTACGACGCGGTCGCACACCGTGATTCGCTCGACAAAGCAAGGGCCTGGATCACCGCCGCGGAAGCCCAGCACCAGCAGGTGCTCGTCGCGTTCTACCACTCCGAGCACACCCCCACGCGACTCCCCAGCGTGACCGCATACCGCCGCGACGTGCAGCGCTTCATCGCGCTCTTCCCCCACGTCAGGCAATACCAGGCGTGGGACGAGTCCAACCGCGGCAACGTCCCCCACGCCTTCTCGAGCCCCTCGGCGGCGCAGACGGCGATCTACTACCAGGCGCTCAAGCGCGTCTGCCATGGCTGCACGGCGATCGGGCTCGACCTTCTCGACCAGGCCAACATCGCCCCATCGCTGCGCTACCTCGAAGAATTCAAGCGCGAGATCTATCGCCTGCGCACGGTGATGCCGCGCGTCTGGGGGCTGCACGACTACTCCGACACGAACCGCTTCGAAGGCTGGCGCACCCGCGAACTCGTCGCGGCGATGCCCGGCGAGGTCTGGCTGACGGAGACCGGGGGGATCGTCCAGTTCGGCCGCTCCTTCCCCAACCATCGCGGCGCCGGCCTCGCGCGCGCGGCGCGCGCGATCAGCTACATGTTCCGCCTCGCCGCCTCGAGCTCGCACATCAAGCGCCTCTACATCTACGACTGGTCCGGCGGGACGAGCTCGACGCGCTTCGACGCGGGCCTCACCGACGTCCACCATCGCCCCCGCGCGGGCTACACCGTGGTCTGCCGTTATCTGCACGCGCCGCAGTGTGGCGTGCGCATCAGCTCGCGCTGAGCTCCGGCGGACGCCTCTCACAGATGGGCTGAGCGGGCTCCTGCTCGCAAACGTAGAGCAGATCTGCTCTTAAACGTAGAGCAGCCTCCCAACGCGGCGAGCCCAAGGAGCCCGACCACCGCGGCCAACGGCGCGAGGGTCCCCAAGGGGTAGTCCCCGAACCCCTTGCTCAGCGCGGTGGTGTCCCCGGCGTGGAGGATGTCCAGGAGCCCCTGGTGGTCGAGGCCGAGCCAGGTGGGCCCGAGGGCGGCGAAGAGGACCCACCCGGAGAGGGCGAGGACGCCGGCCTGGAGGGAGGCTCGGGTGAGGCGCACGGGGCCGGTTGCACGGATGGCGAGCGCGAGGGCGCCGGCGGCGGCGAGGAGGAAGGGCCAGATCCCGCCCCAGCCCCGTCCGAGGCCATAGGCGGTCGCGATCGTCGGCTGGAAGAGGCCCTGGCGGAGGTAGCGCGCCCAGACGACGGTCTCTGTCTCATAGCCCACGAGGGGGTGGGTGATGGTGGCGACGACGGTCGTGGTGATGGAGACCCCGGCAAGGGCGATAGTGGGACCGGGCCAGCGCTTGAGGGCGAGCGCGACGGGGACCGCGAGGAAGGGGAGGAGGGTGGTGAGGAAGCGGGGGCCCATGAAGCCGCCGCCGAAGGGGAGGTAGTAGCCGGAGTTGTAGCCGACGTAGCAGAGGCAGATCCCCGCGATCGTGAGCGCCTCGGCGCGGTTGCCGCGCCGGTGGAGCAGGACGGTCCCGAGTCCCCCCATGAGGAGGACGGGGGAGATGGTGAGGAGCCCGCGGGAGTCAAAGAGCAGCGTGGCGAGGACGCGGGGGCTGGGGGGGCCGATGCCGAAGAACCCCTGCTGCTGGCGGGGGATGTTGGAGTAGGCGAGGTGGGTCCAGGAGTGGAAGGCGTAGTGGTTGTAGAGGAGGAGGGGGACGATCCCGAGGAGGCCCCCGAGGGTGTAGGCGCCGGCGCGGCGCACGACGGCGAGGGGGGTGCGGGCGTCGGGGCGGGAGAGGAGGTAGAGCCCGAGGAGGGCCCCGACGAAGAAGAGGGGGTACTCGGAGGCGACGGCGTAGCCCACCGCGACCCCCGCGGCGAGCGTGAGCCACGCGTTCTCCGGGCCCGCCCGCTCCTTGAAGAGCAACGCGAAGGCGGCGAAGCCGAGGCAGGCGGAGAGGACGTGGGAGAAGAGGAGCGTCGAGAGGGGCAGGACCATCGTGCCGAGCCCGAGGGTGACGGCGGCGGCGACCCCGAAGCCGGGCTCCAATCGCTCGGCGACCCACCAGACGAGCAGGAGCAGCACGAGCCCCGGGAGGACGTTCCCCCAGAGGCCGATTAGATAGATCATCTCGTCGTCTTTGCGCTGGGCCTGGGATTCCCGCGCCCAGGCCTCCGCGCCCGCGGCCTTCAGGGCGTCGTAGAAGGGGAGCGAGAAGAGGGCGAGGCCGGGGGCGCGGGCGGAGTACCAGTGGCCCTTGTAGAGGGCCTTGTCGCCGGTGTTTTCCTGGAAGGCGTCGATCGTCGTCTGGTCTTTGTCGAGCGCGCGGATCAGGTCGTAGTGGGAGGTCTGGTTCCAGGAGAAGCTCTGGATGAGGGTGGCGTAGGCGAGGCCGACGAGCAGGATGGCGGCGAGGGCGAGACGGTTCCGGCCCGGGCGTGCGGCGCTCTCGCTCACGCGTGCAGCGCCTTCGGCCCGGGGCCGATCTCGTAGATGACGACCTCCCCGACGCGCCGGCGGGTGATTCCGAGCCCGGTGACCGGCTTGACGGCGGCGGCCTCGGGGTCGGGGGGCTCGGCGACGCCGAAGCCGTGGAGCCCGGGGAGCTTGGGGAGTCGGAGGTGCAGGACGACGGTGCGGATCCCGTACCAGCGCAGCTTCTCCACGCTCGCGCGGTCCGGGAAGCCGCTCATGCCGCCCCGCAGGTCGTCCTGGGCGGGGATGTCGAAGGTGCTGGTCCCGTTGGCGATCTTCGGGAAGCCCTCGGTCGAGAAGAACTGCCAGACCCGGTCGCTCGCGCTGTCGGTGGGGAGGTCGAGGATCGGCGCGGGCAGCCCGATCTCGGCGGGGGCGGGTCGGGGGACGACGGGGTGTGCCATGCGTCCTGCCCCTTCGCCGAGGAGCCCGGCGAGCAGCACGAGCCCGACGAGCGCCGGGAGGCCGTCCCGCCAGAGGGGCGAGACGCGCCCACCCCGAGCGCGGGCGACTCCGACGAGCCGCTGGGCGCCGGCGCCGGCGAGGAGGGCGAGGGAGAGGGTGGCGAGGGTGAAGACGCGCCCGGGGACCCGGACGCCGTTCCAGCCGGGGGCGTGGTCGTAGAGGAGCCGGTAGGGGTACCCGGCCCCGGTGAGCCCGAAGCCGAGGGCGAGGACGGCGCAGGTGACGGCGCAGAGGGCAAGTCCGATCCGCAGGCCCCACGGGAAGGGGGTGGCGCCAAGGCCGAGGCCCGCGCCCGCGCGGTCGTCGCGGGTGCCCACGGCTCCGCCTGCGCGGCCAGCGCCCGCGAGGCCGAGCCCGGCGAGGAGGAGGATGGTGAGGCCGGGGAAGAGGACGCTCTCGTTCTGGGAGCTGAGATCGGCGCGCAGCGGGGCGGTCGCGTCTCCCCAGACTCGATTCTCAGAAGACGCGGCGAGCAGTGCTTCGGGGCCGGCCGAATAGCGTTTGACTTCCATGAGCGGGCGTCTCGCGGTGGGATAGTCGTGGGAGATCTTCAGGTAGGGGCGGGCCTCGTAGATCGTCACGATCCCGACGAGCGCGATTCCCGCGCAGGTGATCGCCACGAGCTTTGGCGGGAGCGCGGGCCGCCCGGCGCGCCACCAGTGGACGGCCCAGATGAGGGTGAGGATGGCGAGGAGGTAGGCGAACTGCAGCCCGAGGGTGAAGCCGAGGGAGATCTGCCAGGCCACGACGAGCCAGCCCGCGACGAGCAGGCGGGTCGAGCTTCCGGAGCGCGCGCCGGCCTGCCCGGAGGCCGTCGACTCCCCGGTGTCCGCCCCCGACTGTCCGGTGTTCCCCCAGCGCCGGTAGCCGCGCAGGAGCAGGAAGAGCGCGAGGGGGATGCCGCCGCTCGAGATCACGTGGAGGTGGCCGGCCTCGGTGATCCGGTAGGGAGCGTAGGCGAAGGCGACCCCCGCGGCGGATGCGCCGATCCGTCCGAGGCCGAGCTCGCGCGCGAGGAGGTGGGCGCCTACGAAGCAGAGAGCCCAGGC
>DASZFE010000182.1:0-3024 GCA_035940155.1 Solirubrobacteraceae bacterium
GTTGCACACCCCCGGGCGCTGCACCTTCGCGTTCAGCACGACCCGCTCCGCCTCCCCCAGGTCCGCCGAGGCGTCCACGTAGACGTGGCAGTTCCCCGAGGCCGCGTAGATCACCGGCACCGTCGCGACGGTCTTGAGCGCCTCCTTCAAGCCCTCCCCGCCCCGCGGGATGATCAGATCGACCGTCTCGCTCTGCGTCGCCAGCTCCGCGAGCTCCTCCCGGCCCCCGCCCGCCACCAGCGTCACGCACCCCACCGGAAGACCCCCCGCCACCGCCGCCCCCATTACGATCCCCGCCAGCGCCGCGTTGGAGTGCGCCGCCGTCGAGGACCCCCGCAGCACGATCGCGTTCCCCGACTTCAGGCACAGCGCCGCCGCGTCGACCGTCACGTTCGGGCGCGCCTCGTACACGACCGCGATCACCCCCAGCGGCACCCGCACCTTCCGCACATCCAGGCCGTTGGGCAGGCGCCGGCCCTCGATCACCTCCCCCACCGGGTCCGGCAGCGAGGCGATCCGCTCCACCGCCTCCGCGATCGCCGCGATCCGCCCCTCGCTCAGCTCCAGGCGATCCAGCAGCGCCGCCCCCAGCTCCGCCTCCCGGCCCGCCCGCATGTCCAGCTCGTTCGCCTGAAGGATCTCCGGGGTCCGCTCGATCAGCGCCGCCGCGACACCCCGCAGCGCCCCGTCCTTCACCGAGGTCCCGAGCATCGCAAGCTCGCCCGCCGCACGGCGCGCCGCGCGGCACTGCTCGGAGATCGAAGTCGTCGTCGTCGCCATCGGACCTACAGGGTACGACAGCCCCGACCAAACGCAGACCCGGAGCGCCGCAGATCCACCGCCGAGCACCGACGAAACGCCGTCCATCCACGCAAAGCGACCCTCTCGGGCACTACGCCAGCACCAGCTGATCCCGGTGCACCGCCTCCTCCGTAGCGTGCGGCAACAGCTCCCGCACCTCCCCCGACTTAAGACCCGCCACCCCCCGCAGCTCCCGCGCCGAGTAGTTGCACAGGCCCTTCCCCACCGCCCGCCCCGCGCCCCCCGCCGCGTCCGCCCGCTCCGCGATCTCCACCGCGTCCCCCGCCTCGAACTCCCCCAGGACCTCCACGATCCCCACCGGCAGCAGGCTCGTCCCCCCCTCCCGCAGCGCCCGCGCCGCCCCCGCGTCCACGATCACCGTCCCGTGCGTCGGCTTCGCGTACCTCAGCCACAGCTTGAACGACGAGTGGCCGATCGCGCGCCCCGGGAACACCGTTCCCTCGCGCTCCCCCGCCAGCACCGCCTCCAGCGCCCCCTCCCGCAGACCGTTGCAGATCACCGCCCCGATTCCCGCCGCCGTCGCCATCTCGGCCGCGACGACCTTCGAGCGCATCCCGCCCGAGCCCAGCGGCGAGGTGCTCCGGCCGATCTCGAGCTCGTGCAGGCCCTCGAAGTCGCTCACCTCCTCGATCAGCCTCGCGTCCGGGTCAAGGCGCGGGTCGGCGCTGTAGAGGCCGTCGATGTCCGTCAGCAGCACCAGCAGGTCCGCCGAGACGAGCATCGCGACCTGTGCCGCGAGGAAGTCGTTGTCGCCGAAGGAGATCTCGTCCGTCGCGGTCGTGTCGTTCTCGTTCACCACCGCCACCACGCGCCACTCCAACAGCTTCCCGAGCGTCTGGCGAGCGTTCAGGTACTGCGTGCGCCCCCCGAGGTCCCCCACCGTCAGGAGCACCTGCGCACCCGTCATCCCGCGCTCGCGCAGCAGCTCCTCGTAGGCCCTGTAGAGCTTGCCCTGTCCGACCGCGCTCGCGGCCTGCAGCTCCGCGATCGCCGCCGGGCGCGCCGGCAGCTCCATGATCCGCACCCCCCGCGCGATCGCGCCGCTGGAGACCACCACCACGTCGTCACCCGCCGCGTGCAGCGCGCCGACCGTGTCGCAGACCCGCGCCAGGACCTCGCCGCGCAGCTCCCCGTCGTCCCGCGCGACGATGCTCGACCCCAGCTTGATCACCACCCGCCTCATCGCCCCCGGAGCTTATTCGGGGTCCAGCTCCAGCGCGATCCCCCCGATCTCGATCTCGTCCCCCGGCTGAAAGCCCTCCGCCTCCAGCGCCCGCAGGACCCCCAGACGTCGCAGACGGCCCTCCACGTAGCCCATCGCCTCCTCATTCTCCACGTCGAAGCGCCGCAGCAGCCGCTCCACCGTCGCCCCCCGGACCGCGAACACCCCCGGCCGCACCCGCTCCACCGAGAAGCCCCCCCGAGGCGTCGGGCGGAAGACCATGTGCTCGGCGAGCACCTCCTCCGCGGGCCCCTCGCTCGGGGCGCCGGTGCGGGTCTCTTCAAAAGAACGCCCCGCGCGTGCGCGCGTAGCGCGCGCGGCGCCCTCTGCGGGAACACGCCGGAAGAGCTCCCCCGCGAGCTCGGCCAGGCCCAGGCCCGTCGCGGCCGAGGTCGCGATCACCGCCACCTCGCCCCCCAGCTGCGCTGACCACCGCGCGACCGCCTCCCGCACGCGATCGGGACTCATCAGATCCGCCTTCGACAGCGCGAGCACCCGTGGCAGCGCCGCCAGGCGCGGGTCGTGCGCCTCGAGCTCCCGCTCGATCACCCCGTGGTTCTCGACCGGGTCCGCCCCCTCCCCCGAGCTCAGCTCGGGGGCGAGGTCCCCCTCCGGGGACAACGCGAGGACGTGCACGAGCAGCCGCGTCCGCTCGACGTGCGCCAGGAACTCGTGCCCGAGGCCCACCCCCTCGCTCGCCCCTTCGATCAGTCCCGGGATGTCCGCCACGATCAGCTGGCGCTCCTCGTTCTCCAGCACCCCCAAGACGGGCTCGAGCGTCGTGAACGGGTAGCTCGCCACCTTCGGGTCCGCCCGCGTCAGGCGCGCGAGCAGCGACGACTTCCCCGCGTTCGGCAGCCCCACCAGACCCACGTCCGCCAACAGCTTCAGCCGCAGCTCCAGCCACCCCTCCTCCCCCGGCAGCCCCAGTTCGGCAAAGCGCGGCGCCTGCCGCGTCGGGGTCGCAAAGCGCTTGTTCC
>DASZFE010000183.1:0-7074 GCA_035940155.1 Solirubrobacteraceae bacterium
CGGCAACACCTGTCCCTCAAGTCCAGGTGACCCCAACGGCTACGCCTCCGTAATCGAGCTGTTCGCGGCGGATCTGGTACTCGAAGACGGGACTCCGCCGACGGTGGGCGGGGTTGCGGGGGGGCTGGCGCAGGCGGGGACGGTGAGCGGGCAGAGCGACGTGGCGTTCGAAGCGGGCGACGGGGGCTCGGGGGCCTACGAGGCGCGCTTCTCGGTGGACGGGAGCGTGGTGCAGAGCACGGTGCTCGACTCCAACGGGGGCCACTGTCACGACGTGGGGGAAACGGGCGACGGGCGGCCCGCGTTCCTCTACGCGCAGCCGTGCGAAGGGAAAGTGAAAGTGGACGTGCCCTTCGCGACCACGGGGGTGGGCGACGGGACGCACCACCTCCTCGTGAGCGTGCTCGACGCGGCGGGGAACGCGATGACGGCGCTCGACCGCGAGGTCGTCTTCGCCAACGGCTCCCGGCCGGGCGGGGGCGGCTCCCAGCCAGGCGGCGCGGGCGCCCCTCAGCCGCGGGGGCCGGCGAACGGGACGAACGCCTCCGAAGCCGCGAGCCTGACGGCGGGCTGGCGGGGGACGCGCAGGGCGCGGGTGAGCTGCGCCTACGGGCACGCGCGAACGATCGAGGGCACGCTGACGGCGTCGAACGGACAGGGGATCGCGGGGGCGCTGATCGAAGTGACGCAGACCCCGGCGTACCTCGGGGCGCACGCGACGGGGCTTCCGGGGGTGAGGACGGACGCGCGGGGGCGTTGGACGCTGCGCCTGCCGCGCGGGATCTCCTCGGGCGAGCTCGACTTCGCCTACCGCAGCCACGTCGGCGACGCGCGGCCGGCGGCGACGCGGACGCTCCAGCTGAGCGTGCGCGCGGGCCTCGCACTGGCCATCACGCCACGGGTGAGCGGGGCGGGGCAGACGATCCACTTCTCCGGGAGGCTCCTCGGCGGGCCGATCCCGCCCGGGGGCAAGCAGATCGTCCTCGAGGCCCGCTCGCCGGGGAGCGCGTGGATCGAATTCCGGGTCCTGCGCACCGACGGGCGGGGGCGCTTTCACTCCTCCTACCGCTTCCGCTACCCCGGGCCCGTCCACTACGCCTTCCGGGCCGTCTCACGCTCGGAGGCCGACTACCCCTTTGCGGCGGGGGCGTCGAGGTCGGTGGGGGTTTTTGAGCGGTGAGGGGTGCGGCACTTAGTGCTACACTTATCGTGTGCCGACGAAGAGGCAGCGCTACACGATCACGAGCAACGAGAGGGTCGAGCTTGCGCTCCGGCGAAGTCGGCGCAGCTTCCCGCCGGGAACTTCAGATTCAAAGATCCTCGCTGCGCTCGTCAGCAAGGGCGACGAGGTGCTTGAGCGTGAGAGCCAAGCCGAGAGGGAGTATGAGCAGCGTCGGCGTGCGGCCGCGGAGCGTCTGGCCGATCGCTTCCGCCGGCCGGAGGGCCTCGACTATGCGGCGCTCCACGAGGCGTCGGCGCAGTGGCTGAGCGGGTGAGCTCGGCCTTCCGGGGCAGGGAGCTCGTCGTCGACAACTCCGCATTTCAGCGCGGCGGCAACGAGATCGTGCGTGCCGACTGGCTCCGGGCGCTCGAAGAAGGACATCTCTACCGATCGCCGATCCTGGAGCTCGAGGTTTTCTACAGCGCGCGCAACGCGCGCGAGCACGCGGAGCTCACCGAGGAGCTCGAGGCGCTTCGACCTCTTGACCTGTCGGAGGCGGTCGTCGGAGCCGCGCTCGCGGCCCAGGCGGAGCTCGCGCGCCACGCGGCGGGCTTTCATCGTCTCCCACACCAGGACTACCTGGTTGCGGCGATCGCCGCCACCCACGATCTCGGCGTTCTGCACTACGACGCGGACTTCGATCGCATCGCCGAGCATTCGTCGCTGGTCTTCGAGAGCGTTTGGATCGCCTCTGCTGGCACGCTCGACAAGGAGACGGCCGATCCGCTCCGGGGACGCAGACGGACCGTCAGCCACGGCCTCGCCCAATTCAGCGGGGAGCGTGCCGGGGAAGTCCTCGACAAGGTTCTCGACCTGCTCGAGGACGAGCTCCACGCGGACGGCCTCCAGGCGCCCGCACGTCGGTGAGGATCCCCACCATCGGGCCTACGCCCTGCGAGCCACGAGGAGGTCCTGGTAGGTGACGCCCTCGCCGCGCCCGCACCACGTGCCGTAGTGGATCGCGCCCTCCGGCACGAGGCCGTTCGCGGCGAGCAGGCCGACGACGTCCTCCTCGGGCTGTCCGATGGCCCCCTCGGGCACGGCCGGGTTGAGGACGAGGTCGCCGCTGTCGTCGACGGCGTGAACGAGCCGCTGGGTGCTCTCACCGCGCTCGATCCTCGCCCGCGAGTCGTCGTTGAGGAGGAAGAAGGTCGCCATCACGCGACCGTCCCTTGCGAGGGTCCGCCCGAGCTCGGAGACGTAGCGCTCGAGGGAGGGTCGGACGAGATGCGTGAAAACCGAGGTCAGGATGGCGAAATCGAAGCACCCGGACTCGAAGGGAAACGAGTACCGCTCGGCGCGGATTCGACCCGTGGGGTTGTACTGAGTGTTGTATATGTCGGCGTGGTGAAAGCGGAAGCCGGGGTGCTCGGGGGAGATGTGCCGCTCACACCATCGAACCGCGGCGGGCGTGATCTCGAGCCCGTCATAGCGACCCTGTGGCGAGAGGTGGGTGGAGAGCGCGAGGGCGATGCGTCCGATGCCCGACCCGACGTCCAGGACGTGCGCCTCGGGCGTGAGGCCGCCGAGGTCGCGGGCGAGCTCGACCATTTCCCGCCCGGTGGCCCGGAAGTCTCCGTCGCCCGCGAGCGCGCGCAGTCGACGGGGAGGCAGCGTCCGATCGCGTCGGCCCCTGACGGCGTCCCAGCCGTCGAGCACGCTCACGCCGGCGCTCCAGCCGACCTCGCGTACGCGGCGGCCGTAAAGGCGCAGCTGGTCACGGCCGAGCACGTCGCTCACGGGCGCATCCTAATGAGCAGGGCGACCCCGTGTGGTTCTAGCATCTGCGGCCATCGCCGATTCACGCTCTCGATCCGAGGTGCCCGTCGACGTCCTCTCGACCTCGGCCGCGGGCCCCGCGGCGATGCGCGGGGGGGCGCTGCGGGTGGGGGGGTACGTGGTCGGGACGCTCGTCAGCGTCCTGTCGGCGGCGCTGCTGTTCCGCCACCTCGGGAAAGTCAACGCGGGGCGCTACGTGGTCGCGACGTCGCTGGTGGCGATCGTGGGGGCGCTCTCGGACCTGGGCCTGACGGCGATCGGGGTGCGGGAGATCTCGGTGCGCCCGCCGGAGGAGCGGTGGGCGCTGGCGCGGGACCTGCTCGGGTTGAGGATCGCGCTGACGCTCCTCGGGGGGGCACTGGTGACGGGGATCGCGTGGCTCGCGTACTCGCCGGAACTGGCGGCGGGGGTGGCGCTGGCGTGCGTGGGTCTGATGCTGCAGGCGACCCAGGACAACTTCGCGATCCCGCTGACGGTCGAACTGCGCCTCGGCTGGGTCGCGGCGCTGGACCTCACGCGCCAGCTCCTGACGACGGCGCTGATCGCGGGGCTCGTGGTGCTCGGTGCGGGCCTGCTGCCGTTCCTGGGGGTCTCGATCCCGGTGGGGGTGGTGGTCCTCGCGGAGACGGTGATGCTCGTGCGGGGCGTGCGCTCGCTCGCGCCGACGTTCCACCTCGAGCGCTGGCGCAGGTTGATGCGCTCGGTGCTGCCCTACTCGGCGGCGGTGGCGGCCTCGGCGCTGTACTTCCGCGAGTCCGTCCTGATCGTCTCCGCGTTGGCGAGCTCGACGGAGCTCGGCTACTTCGCGATCTCCTTCAGGATCGTGGAGGTCCTGGCGCTGATCCCGGGCCTGCTGGTGAGCTCGGCCTTCCCGATATTCGCGCGGGCGGCGAGCGAGGACCACGTGCGCCTGGGCTACGCGCTCGGGCGGGTCTTCGACGCCTCGCTGATCCTCGGGGCGTGGGTGGCGGTCTCGATCGCGGTGGGCGCGCCGCTGGCGATCGCGGTAATCGGGGGCCCGGAATTCAAGGGCGCCGCGCCGGTGCTGGCCGTTCAGGGCTTCGCGCTTGGGGCGGCGTTCGTGAGCACGGTCTGGGCGTATGGACTGCTGAGTCTCGGCCTGTACCGGTTGATCCTCGTGCTGAACGTCGGGGCGCTCGCGCTGAACGGTCTGCTCGTGGCGCTCCTGGTCCCGCTCGACGGCGCGGTCGGGGCCGCGATCGGAACCGCGATCGCCGAGCTTCTCGCTGCGCTCGCGCAGGCGCTCGTGGTCGTTCGCGGGCGCCCCGAGCTGCGGCCCTCGCTGCGCGTGCTGCCGCGCGTCGCGCTCGCGATCGCGCTTGGGCTGACCCCGCTGGCGCTGACGGGGATTCCGGTGATCGCGCGCGTGGTGATCTCCAGTGCGCTGTTCGGCGCCTGTCTGCTCCTCACGCGCGCGGTGCCGCCGGAGCTGTTCGATCTGCTGCCGCGCTTGCGGAGGGGCGCGAGAGCGTGATCGCGGTCGCACATCTCGTCTGGGGCCCTCTGGGGGTGGCGCCACTGCGTAAGTTCCTGAGCTCCTACCGCGAGCACCCGGCCGGCGCCGAGCACGAGCTGGTCGTGATCTTCAACGGGGTCACGGCCGAGCGGCGTCCGGCGTTGCGGGCCGAGCTCGAGGGGATCGAGCATCGACCGCTGACGCTGAGCGAGCCCGTGCAGGATCTCGCCGCCTACGCTCAGGCCGCGGGGCGTCTGGAGCACGATCGGGTGTGCTTCTTGAACTCCCACACGGTGATCCTCGCTCCGGATTGGCTGGCGAAGCTGAACGACGCCCTCGACCAGCCGCGCGTGGGACTCGCCGGGGCAAGCGGCTCGTGGGCGAGCCTGCGCTCCTGGGCGCTGCACGCGATGCGCTTGCCGAGCGCCTACCGGGGCGTGCTGCCGGACGCTCCTCAGGCGCGCGCGCAGTTCGGAGCGATCGACCTCGAGCGCGGCGGCGCGCGGGAGTCGCCCCCGTCATCGCCGACCACGCCGGGTCGGGCGCTCGGAGTCCGGTCGGAGCGGTTGCGTACGATGTTCGAGCAGCTCTCGGGCTTCGAGGGCTTCCCCGCCGCGCATCTGCGCACCAACGCGTTCATGGTCGAGCGCGTCCTCTTCGCTGGTCTGCGGATGGGTAGGATCGCCAGGAAGATGGACGCCTACCGACTCGAGAGTGGACGCGAGAGCTTCACCAACCAGGTCCACGGTCTCGGTCTGCGCACGGTGGTCGTCGCCCGCGAGGGCGCCGTCTACGATCGCCGGCGCTGGCCGCTGAGCGCGACCTTCTGGCAGGGCGACCAGGAGGACCTGTTGATCGCAGACAACCAGACGCGCCTGTACGGGGACGCGGGGATCGACCGCCGACGTCTGCTCTCGGCCTGCGCCTGGGGGCCTCAGGCCGATCCTCGCCTCGCGGCGAGCTCCACGGCCGGGACGCACGAGTCGCGTGGGGGAGCGGGGTGATCGAGGAGGGATCGGCGACCCCGAGGGTCACGGTCGCGGTGCTCACCTACGATGGACTCGAGTTGCTCGAGCAGATGCTGCCGACGCTGTTTGCGCAGGACTACGAGGACTTCGAGGCCGTCGTCGTCGACGACGGCTCCTCCGACGGGACGGTGGAGCGTCTGCGCGAGCGCTGGCCACGGGTCCGCGTGATCGCCAACCCGACGAACGTGGGCGTCGCGGTCTCGCTGAACCGTGCCGTGCAGGCGGCACGGGGCGCTTACGTCGCACTGCTCAACAACGACATCGAGCTGGACCCGGGCTGGCTGGGGGCGCTCGTGCGAGCGCTCGACGAGCATCCGGGGGCGGCGTCGGCGACGGGCAAGCTGCTCGACTTTCACCGCCGCGCGCTCGTCGAAGCGAGGGGGGACTTCATGCGCTGGTCGGGCATGGCGGGCCACAATGGGCAGGGCGAGCTCGACGGAGCGGCGGTCGAGCGGCCCGCGGCGGTCTTCAGCGCGTGCGCCGGGGCGGCGCTCTACCGGTGCTCGGCATTCGAGGAGGTGGGTCTCTTCGACGAGGAGTTCTTCGCCTACCTCGAAGACGTCGACTGGGGCTTTCGCGCGCGTCTCGCGGGCTTCACCGCCCGCTACGAGCCGGCGGCAGTCGCCTACCACATGGGTGGCGCGACCACGGGCCGCCAGGTGTCTCGTTTCACGGCGATCATGCGCCGCAACAGCCTGCTGGTCGTGATCAAGGACTACCCCGCCGCGGCGCTCGTGCGCCACCTGCCGAAGGTGCTCGCCTTCCAGCTGCTGACGCTCTATGCGAGCTTTCGCGACCGCATCCTGCGGGCCCATCTGCGCGAGCTGCGCGCCGCGCTGCGCATGCTTCCCTCGATGCTCCGCAAGCGCCGCCGGATCCAGCGCGCCCGGCGCGTGAGCTGCGCGGAGCTCGACAGGGCGATCTCACCGGAGGTCTACGCGGGACAGACGTTCGGCGAGCGCCTGCGTGCCCTCGGCGCCGCGCTCGCCCCGCTGCTGCGCAGGCGCGCGCCGGGGTGAGGCGGTGGGGTGGGTGGAGGATCTCCGCGCACGGGGATCTCCAGATCACCGGGATCGCCGTCCCCCGACCGCCCCCCGCCGCAACCCAAGGGACTCTCGCAGCGTGATCGAGGGGTCGATCGCCCGGGTCGGGGGCCACGCTCGCCGGGGCATCCCGTGCGCGGCGCGCCAGCCCTCCAGGCGGCCCCGGGCGGCCTGGAGGTCGCGGCAGAGGAGAGCGTCGGCGCCGACGACGAGGACCTCGGTCAGGAGCGCGCGCGCGGCGGCCCGGCCGCGCAGGACGCCGTAGCGGCGCAGGAGGTAGGCGCGGCTGAAGCCCGCGAGGCGCCGCTGCTCGGGGGAGCGGGGGCCATAGGTGCGCGAGCCGAGGTGGACGCCGATGGCGTCGGGGGCCTGCGCGGCCTCCCAGCCCGCGCCGGCGAGTCGGAGGGCGATGTCGAGGATCTCCATGTAGGCGCGGATCGTCCCGTCGAGGCCCCCGACTTGCTCCCAGGCGGCGCGTCGGTAGGCGCCCGCAGTGCCCTCGGGGCCGGTGAGCGCCCATGCCGG
>DASZFE010000184.1:0-8031 GCA_035940155.1 Solirubrobacteraceae bacterium
GCCTGGTAGATCGGCAGCAGGAAGGGCGGCACGCGGAAGCTTTCGATGAAGAAGTCCGGGACGCCCGACCCGGAGGCCGTCAGCGAGCCGGGCAGCGGCGGCGTGAGCGAGGAGGGCGAGGGCGCGCCGTGGGGCGGCGTGGGCCCGGCGGCCGTGCTCGGCGCGGCCCGCCCGCCCGCTTCGGCCCCGGTGGCACCCGGTTCGCCGGCGGGTTCGCCGTCGGAGGCGTGCCGCGTCCGGGCCGCCGGCCGGCTCGTGGCCTGCGGGCTCTGGCCCTGGACCTCCGGCGCCGGGGAGCCCGGGGTCGTCTGGGCTCCCGTGCCAGAGCCGGGCGCGGGAGCCGCCGTAGAGGGCGTCGGAGCCGCCGTAGAGGGCCGCGTGGGGGTGGACCCCGGGGTCGAGGGGGCCGCCGCGGGCGCCGTCGAGGGCTGCGTGGAGATCGCGGGCGGCGCCGGGACGGCGGCGACCGAGGCCGAGACCGACGCCGACACCGATCCGACAACCCCGAGGAGCAAGAGGAACAGTCGCATGAATCGTCGGTCTCTCATCTCAAATCAATTCCCGAGGAGGTAGTTGAGCAGGAGGCCGCTCGCGCCCGAGCCTTCGCCCGCGGGGCTGTAGTAGGTCGTCCCCCCCGCCGCTCCCCCGACGGGCTGCGACGCGGTCGTTTCGCCCGCGGGGAGCGCGGAGCCGCCGCCGAGCGCGGCGGCGCCGGGGAACTCCGCAATCGCCTGCGCGGGCGTCGCGCCCTGGATGACCGCGAGCGTGCGCTCCATGATCAGGTCGTTGCCCGTGCTCGCCGCGATCGACGCCCTCGTCAACGGGGCCCTCGCCGCCGAGGCCCTCGCCACGGAGGCCGTCGAGCCGGATAATTTGGGGAGCTTCGCCGAGCACCCGGACACGGGAACGACCGCGTAGGTCTCACACTGGTTCACCACGAGCTCCGCTCGCAGGAAGTGCCCGAGCGAGTCATACCCGTTCGATGCGCCCGCGCCGAGGAAGATCGTGTCCATGATGCGCTCCAGGCCACCCGTGGAGCGTACGCTCGTGAGTAGACCCGAGAGGTTGCTCGCCAGGGGCTTCGCCGCGCCCCCGAGCGTCCGCAGCTGTTCGAGCAGGGGCTCTAAGGAGACGAGCGCGGGCCCGGCGGTCGCGCTCGACTTGCCGAAGCTTTCGAAGAGCTTCGTCGCGCTCGTGGAGAAGGGGCCGAGGTTGGTGAAGGCCTTGGCGAGACCGGGCGCCGCGACCCCGAGATCGGTCGCCACCGGCGTGATCTGTTCGCCGAGCGCCCCCAGTCGCCGCATCGCCGGGCCGAGCTCGCGCAGGAAGCTCGGGAAGAGGGCCAGGTTTTCGGCGAGCGCCCCCCGATGGTTCGCGCTCGCCCGCGCCACCGTGTTGCTGCTGTTGATGAAGCCCACCAGCCGCTCCCGATCACGCGCGATCGGCGCCAGCGCCTGATCGGATTCCACCGCGAGCCTCGCCAGGGTCTTGTTCTCCGAGGCGAGGATGTCGAAGACCTTCACCGCTTCCCGTAAGGCCGGGTCGCCGCGGCGGATCGCGGCGTTCAGGTCGCGGCCGCGGCCCGCGAGCCCGGCGCCGAGCTCGTTGATGATGATCCGCAGGCGTTCGCGCTCGGGCAATCGCGTGATGTCCCCGAGCGCGTCGATGTCGACCGGGCTGGAGGTGTTCTGCAGGGGAAGGAACCTGTCTCCCGCGCCTTCGCGCCCTTCGGGGATCTTCGCCAGGGGTGGCGGCAGGGGAGCGCCGAAGGGGCGTGGCTGGGTCGGGACGCAGTCGACGTACTTCTCCCCCAGGAGCGACTGCGGCCTGATCGTGCAGGTCGCGTCGGCGCGGAAGTCCTGGAAGCCCGGGTTTTCGATCTTCAGCGCCAGGAGCGCCTTCGCCTCGGGGGTCGCTTCGACGATGCCGACCGTGCCCACCTTGACGCCGTAGATCTTCACGTCCTCGCCCGTCGTGATGTTCCCGGCGTAGTCGAAGATCGCGCGCACCGTGTAGCCGCCCCCCGAGCCCCCGGCCGCGGTGGCGAGCAGGACCGTCGCGAGGACCGCGGCCAGGCAGAGCAAGGCGGCGACCGCCGCCATCCCCCTGCTCCGCCAGACCCTCGCTCTCCTCACCGTTTGCCGTTCAGCTCATCGCTTCGGACACGGCACCCGGTAGGCCTGGGTGACCGTTTCGCCGCTGTGGAAGGTCAGTTCCGACTTCGCCGGGAAGCCCCCCTTGGGGCACTTCTTCGGCACCGTCCCATAGGAGATCGTCTTGCCCTTCTTCCTGTAGGCCGCGCCGACCAGGACGTCGATCGAGGTCACCGACACGTCCGGCGCGCCCGGGAGGGCTTCGATCAGGGGCACTTCCGCTTCGAACTTCAGCCCGTAGGGAGCGCTCGCCTTGGTGAAGTGCCCCTGGGAGACGATCTGCGCGGAGATCGGCGCTTCGGCGTTGGCGTAGAAGTTCAGCCCCCCGCCCGGGGAGAAGAACGCCTGCAGCGTCGCCGTCTCGGTGATCGGCGAGCCGCCGATGAAGTCCGCGACGCCCGCTTTCCCCACCGGGCTCGCGATCGATTTCTTCGGGCACGCGCTCGGTCCGCTCGCGATCAGCACGCTCGCGGCGCAGGTCGAGAAGCCCTGCGGATGCAGCTTCGTCCCCTCCGGCAAGTAGACGACCGCCTTCGTCAACGGCGAGGGGAAGCCCCCCGGAAATTCGGTGCCCGTGATCGTGTATTTCGATTCGACCGCCGCCCCCTGGCCGAGGCGGCCCGTCCCCTTGAAGCCACGAATCGGCACGATCCTCGCGCTCGCCGTCACGACGGGCGTCGCGCCGGCCGAAGTCGACAGGCCCAGGGCCAGGAGGACCACCAGGACCGGCAAGACTCGGTGGATGGAAACTCCGCGCATGGCTTCAGCTCTCCCTCTTCTCGATTCGGCGCCCCGATCCCGGTCGCGCCCCGACCCTCCGCGTCCGGATGACACCGGGGCCCCCCACGAGCCTCGCTCCGAACGCGGCGTTCTTGCGCGTGCAACCTTAGCCATCCCGCCTCCCCGCCGCAAGCTCGAGGCGCGCGCTCTCATAGCAGACGCCGACCGGATCGAGCAGCACCCGGCGCGGGCCCTCCTCGACGGCCCCCGCGAGGATCGCGCCCAGGCCGAGCTCGCCCGCAAGCCCCACAAGGGTCTCGCCGGCGCCCGCGCCGCAGTAGAGCGCGTATCCGGCACCCATGTTGAAGGTGCTGTAGGCCCTCTCCTCGTCGAGCCCGGCCCGCTCGACGAGGAAGCCGAGCACCTCGGGCACGGGCGGGAGCTCTGAGATCCGGTAGGTCAGCTCCCGCGCGGGGCGCATCAGCTTGAGCAGGCCGTGGCCGGTGATGTGGCTGATGTAGGTGATCGGCAGCCCGCGCTCCAGCGCCGCGGCGACGAGCGGGGCATACATCACCGAGGGGTCCAGGAGCGCCTCCCCGAAGGTCCGTCCGCTCGGGAGCGCCGTCGCGTAGCCCCCCGGGAGCCGCTCAGCGATCAGGCGCGCGAGCGAGGCCCCGTTTGAGTGCAGGCCCGAGGAGCCCACGAGCACGATCTCGTCCCCCGGGGCGAGCTCCTGCCCGAGGATCGCCGCGCGTCCCGCGGGCACCACGCCGACGGCCGCCCCGGCGAGCTCGACCTCCTCCTCCGCCACGAGGCCCGTGAGCGAGGGCGACTCCCCTCCCCCCCACGCGCAGCCCGCATCCACGCAGGCGCGCTCCCAGCCCTCCAGGAGCGCCCTCGCGCGCTCCCCCTCGCGGTACCACCCCGAGCCGCCCGTGGCGAAGTACGCGTTCACGACCAGCGGGAGCGCCCCCACGCAGCAGAGGTCCCCGAGGATCGCCGCCACCGTGTCGTAGGCGACCTCCGCGAAGCGGTTCACGCCGAGGTCCTCGTGGACCCGGCGGGCGATCATCGACTTCGTGCCCAGGCCCTCGATCACGAAGGCGAGCGTCTGCGCCCCGAGCTCGAACACGAACGCGGGCTCCCCGCGGGAGTCCTCCAGCGCGCGCCCCCCGCGCGCGGCGAGCAGCGGCGAGGTCGCGAGGGCCTTCGCCATCGCCATCCGCTTGCCCGCGTCGAGCGTGTCGTAATCGACACCGGCCGCGCTGTAGCTGGCGTCCTCTCCCGTCATCGGCGATGATCCTAGCCGCCCGGCCAGCCGTCACTTTTCAGCCACGAACGAGGAGAGCCATGGACTTCCAGCCCAGCCCACGCTGCGAGGACTTCAAGGAGCGCCTGAGCGCCTTCATGGAGGAGCACATCTACCCCGCCGAGGAGACCTACGAGCGCCAGCTCCGGGAGTCCGGGAACCCCAACCACCAGCCCCCCGTCATGGAGGAGCTCAAGGTGCGCGCGCGCGAGCGGGGCCTCTGGAACATGTTCCTCCCGGCCTGCCCGCCCCCCGCCATGGGGGGTACCCGCGAGGGTGACGCGGAGCACGGCGCGGGGCTCTCTGTGAGCGACTACGCGCCCCTCGCGGAGATCCTCGGGCGCAGCCACATCGCCTCGGAGGCCTGCAACTGCTCCGCGCCGGACACGGGCAACATGGAGGTCCTCCACCAGTTCGCCACCGAGGAGCAGAGAGAGCGCTGGCTGAAGCCTCTACTCGAGGGTGAGATTCGCTCGGCCTTCGCGATGACCGAGCCCGAGGTCGCCAGCTCCGACGCCACCAACATCGCCCTGCGGATCGAGCGCGAGGGCGACCCCGAGACCGGCGAGTACGTCCTCAATGGGCGCAAGTGGTGGATCTCCGGCGCCCTGCACCCCCACTGCCGGATCATGATCGTCATGGGCAAGACCCAGCCCGAGGGTCCGCGCCACCGCCAGCAGAGCATGGTCCTCGTGCCCCTCGACACCCCGGGCGTCACGATCGTGCGCGGGCTCCCCGTCTTCGGCTACCAGGACCAGGAGGGCCACGCCGAAATCCTCTTCGAGAACGTCCGCGTCCCCGCCTCGAACCTCATCGCCGGCGAGGGCGACGGCTTCATGATCGCCCAGGCCCGCCTCGGGCCGGGGCGCATCCACCACTGCATGCGCTCCCTCGGGGCCGCCGAGCGCGCCCTGGAGGCGATGTGCAGGCGGGCCGTGGCGCGCGTCACCTTCGGCCAGCCCCTCGCGGCGCGCGCGAACATCCAGGACTGGATCGCCGAGTCCCGGATCGAGATCGAGATGGCCCGCCTCCTCACGCTCAAGGCCGCCTGGCTGATGGACACCGTCGGCAACCGCCACGCCCGCACGGAGATCTCCGCGATCAAGGTCGCCGCGCCGAACGTCGCCCTGAAGGTCGTCGACCGCGCGATCCAGGCCCACGGCGGCGGGGGCGTCAGCGACGACTACACCCTCGCCTGGGCCTACGCCCACCTGCGCACGCTGCGCCTCGCCGACGGCCCCGACGAGGTCCACAAGATGAGCATCGCCCGGCGCGAGCTCGCGCCGTACATGCCGCGGGAGGAGCTGTAACTCACGCGGTCTGGACGGATGTCCAGGACGAACGTCCGGCGCCGGAGACCGCATCGATCCCCGCGGGACGGGGTTTAGAGGTGCGATTCGTCGTCAACTCGTCGTCAACACAAACAAGGAAGAGGCACAGATGCGTATTCGTAGGCTCACCCCCATCGCCGCCACCGCGGCGGCCCTGCTGGCGCTGATCCCGGCGTCGGCCCAGGCCTTCAAGCACCCCGGCCCGGGCGGGTGCCACGTCAACATCAACGTGGCCCCCCGCGAGATCACCGCGGGGGACCCCGTGGTGATCTTCGGCCGCCTGCGCTGCCGCAGGGCGGTCGCGGCGGGCCAGACGGTCGAGCTGTTCCACCATCTCCGCGGGGGGCCTCCGGGCTTCACCTACGTGCAGAGCGTCCACACCGACGCGAACGGCTTCTATGAGTTCTCCCGCGCGGACGGCGTGGTGGACTCCAACCGCGCCTGGTACGTCCTCGCGGACGGCGCGCGGAGCGCGCGCAGGGCGATCCGGGTCGCGGCGCAGGTCACGCTGGCGGGCCCCCCGGAAGGGACGCAGATCCTCACGGGGGTCGCGGGCGCGGTGACCTTCACCGGGACGGTCTCCCCGGCGGACGTGGGCGCGCGGGTGATCCTCCAGCGCCAGAACGCCGCGGCGGGCGATGACTGGCACGCGATCCAGCTCGGCGGGGTCGTCCAGGCCGGGGGGGGCTTCACGATCAGGCACGTCTTCCGGGTGCCCGGGGACGCGAACATCCGCGTGCTCGTGCGCAGCCAGGGGCGCAACGTCCCGAGCCCCTCGAACCTCCTCAACTACGACATCTCCCAGGCGCAGAACCCCGCGCTGACGATCAACGCCTCGGCGGACCCGATTCCCTTCGGGCAGTCCGTGACCATCAACGGCATCTTGATGGGTGGATCGAACAAGCCGGTGACGCTGCTCGCCCGCGTGGCGGGTCAGCGCGGCTTCGCCCCGGTCGCCCAGGCCACGACGAACGGGGCCGGTGAATACGCCTTCCCCGCGCAGTCCCCCGTGCGGAGCACCTTCTACAAGGTCGCCGCCGCCAACCACGTGGTGTGCGCCATGGCCACTCCCGGCGTCCGGGCGCCGTGCCCTGGTGGCGGTGGGAAGGTCTCCGCGGTCCTCTACGAGGGCGTCAGGGACGTCCTCACCGCGCAGGTCTCCACGAGCACCGTCCAGGCCGGCGGACAGGTCACCTTCTCGGGGACCGTCTCCCCGAGCCACGCCGGGCACGTGATCTACCTGGAGCGCCGGAACGCGATCGGCGCGGACTTCCACGTCGCGGAGGTCGGGTTCGTCAACCCGGACTCGAGCTTCTCGATCGTCCACCGGGTCTACGACGTGGGGACGAAGGTCTTCCGCGTCTTCATCCCCGGCGGGCCCGAGAACTTCGGGGCCGCGAGTGAGACCTTCACGGTCCAGGTCACCCCGGCGCCCGCCGCGGCGCTCACGCCGGAATCCCCCGCGAACAGCGCCCTCCCCTCCGAAGGCGGTTCCTCGCACGCCTCCGAAGAAGGCTCGCCCACGGGCGAAGGCTCGTAGGCTCCGTCCGCCGTGTTCGTGCCGTGGTCGTCCCTTCGGGGGCGGCCACGGCCGCGGCTCTCCTCGGAGCTCGCGGCCGCGCCCCTCAGCTTGCGACCGCGCGCGCCTGCAGGTGCGCGCCGACCTTCCGCTTGACGCGCTGCAGCGCGTTGTCGACGGTCTTCGTGTCGCACTCCAGCCGCTCCCCCACCTGCTCGTAGGAGCAGCCGTCGAGGTAGAGCGAGAGCACCCGGCTCTCGAGCTCCGAGAGCGCCGTGGAGAGACACCCCACGAGCGAGCGGAGCTCCTCGGAGGAGATCACCTGGTTGGCGGGGTCGTGCACGGCGGGGCCCGGGAGCATTTGGTCGAGCGTCGGGACGTCGTCCCCCCCGGCCGCCGGTGTCGAGGAGAAGGAGACGTACTGGTTCAGGGGCGTGTGCTTGTTCCGCGTCGCCGTCTTCACCGCCGTGATGATCTGCCGCGTGATGCACAGCTCCGCGAAGTTCCGGAAGCTCGACTCCCGGTCGGTGCGGAAGTCGCGGATCGCCTTGTAGAGGCCCACGAGCCCCTCCTGGATCAGATCGTCGGAGTCCCCCCCGACGAGGAAGTACGAGGAGGCCTTCAGGCGGACGAAGCCGTGGTAGCGGCGCACGAGCCGGTCGTAGGCCATCGGGTCGCCCTGCTTCGCAAGGGCGATCAGGAATCCATCATCGACCTTGACTTCAGATTGAGGGTTACTGGAGAGACGGGCCACGAGCAGTTCCTTTCTCGGGCCAGGACAGCCCGAAGTTGCTCAGTGGCGCACTCCTCCCCCGGCGCCAAAGCTGTTGAAACCTCCCCCCAGGCTTGGTCAACCTGAGGTTCAGCGTTATGTAGGCGCGAGGTTCGCACAGTTATGGAGCCTTGTCAAGGCCCCGGAGGCGATTCTGCAAGATCTCGTACAGGAGCGCCGCCGCCGCCGCGCTCACCCCGAGCGAGGAGACCCTACCGCGCAGCGGC
>DASZFE010000185.1:0-4410 GCA_035940155.1 Solirubrobacteraceae bacterium
GCCCGCGCGCGAGCTCGGAGAAGCTGTGGGTGTTGGTGACACGCTCGTGGAGCTCCTCGACCGCGAGCTCCTCCTCCGCGGCGGCCATCGCCACGATCTGCTGCGCGAGCACGTCCAGGGGGTTGCGCGGGATCACCGTGGGCTCGATCGCGCCCTCGCGCATCCGCCGCACGAGGACCGCGCACTCCAGGAGGTCCGCGCGGTACTTCGGAAAGATCCGCCCCTTGGAGACGTCCCCGACGCCGTGGCCCGCACGGCCCACGCGCTGCAGGCCCGCCGCGACGGACTTCGGCGACTCGACCTGCAGGACCAGGTCCACCGCGCCCATGTCGATCCCGAGCTCCAGGCTCGAGGTCGCCACGATGCAGGGGATCGCCCCCGCCTTGAGCGCCTCCTCCACGAGCAGCCGCTCCTCCCGCGCGAGCGAGCCGTGGTGCGCGCGCGCGATCTCCCCCTCGGCGAGCTCGTTCAGGCGCAGCGCGAGGCGCTCCGCGGCGCGGCGGCTGTTCACGAAGACGATCGTCGTCCGGTGCGCGCGGATCAGCTCCAGGAGCTCCGGGTAGATCGCGGGCCAGATCGAGCCCCGCGTCGGCTCGCCCCCGGGGAGCGCCTGGAGCTCGACCCCGGGACCGCCCCCGGTATCCTCGCCGGGAGAGCCCCCGGGGCCCCGGTCGGGTTCGGCCATCGACTCGACGGGGACGTGGATCTTCACGTCGAGCTCCTTCCGCGCGCCCGCATCCAGGACACGGCATTTGCGACGGGGGCCGACGAGGAAACGCGCGATCTCCTCAAGAGGGTTCTGCGTCGCGGAGAGACCGATCCGCTGGACCTCGCCACCCACGCCCGGAGCCAAAGCGACACCCGCCGGGGCGCCCGCGGCCCCGCCCGAGCGCACCTGCGCCTCCAAGCGCTCCAGCGTCAACGCCAGGTGGGCGCCGCGCTTGGTGGCCGCTACGGCGTGGATCTCATCGACGATCACCGCCTCGACCCCGCTGAGGATCGTCCGCGCGCTCGAGGTCAGGATCAGATAGAGCGACTCCGGGGTCGTGATCAGGATGTCGGGCGGTTTGCGCGCCATCGCCGCCCGCTCGCGCTGAGGAGTGTCGCCGGTGCGGATCGCGACGGAGACCTCCGCGCCGATCCCCCGCAGGGGCGCCCGGAGGTTCCGCTCCACGTCGTAGGAGAGCGCCTTCAGGGGCGAGACGTACACCAGTCGCGTCCCGCGGGCCACGGGCCCCGCCCGCCCCGCCGCGCGCGGGACACCCGCCGGTCGACCCTCCCCCTCCCGGCTCAGCCGGTCCAGCGCCCAGAGAAAGGCCGCGAGGGTCTTCCCCGAGCCCGTCGGGGCCGAGATCAGGACGTGCTCGCCCCGGGCGATCGCGGGCCAGGCGAGGGCCTGGGCGGGGGTCGGCTCGGCGAAGGCGGACTGAAACCAGTCGCGCACGCGCGGACTGAAGTGCGAGAGAGGCAACGCCTGACGAGGCTATCGGGTACCCCGTGTCTCCCACTCCCTCCCCGGCCCCGGCCGCGAAAAGCGCTCAAGCACAGGAGATTCGGGCGCTCGCGGGCCCGGCGCATGTGACCGTGCGGAAAAACCGCTTTGACTTTCGGGGTGAGGGGCTCGAAACTACCTATCCTCGTCAAACCAACCCATAGAGGACCATGGACTCCACGCTCAACGCCCCCGCGCCCCCGATCACCTACACGACCCGCGCCCCCGACGTCGTCGAGCTGAGCGCGCAGGAGATCGGGCGCCTGCTCGAGCTCGCCGGCCAGATCACAGCCTCCCCCTCGGAGAATCCTGAGCTCTTCTGCCGCGAAGCCTCGCGGATGGCCCGGCGCGCGCCCGACCGGATCATCGAGCTCCTCTACGACTTCGCCATGATGGGGACGAGCACCGGGACCATGCTCTTCTCGAAGGTCCCCGTCGAGGAGCCCCTCCCGGAGACCCCGCCCGACAACACCCACCACCTTGGCGAGACCACCCCCCTCGCGCGCGTCCAGGCGATCGTCAACCACGCCTGCGGGCAGATGCTCGGCTACGAGGCCGAGGGCTACGGGCGCCTCTACCAGGACATGGTCCCCAACCGCAAGCTCGCCGACAGCCAGACGAGCCTGGGCTCGAAGGTCGAGCTCGAGCTCCACACCGAGCAGGCATTCTCCAAGCTCCGCCCCGACGTCCTCAGCCTCGCCTGCCTCCGAGGCCATCTGGACGCGAAGACCTATGTCCTCCCCGCGCACCTGCTCCTCGAACACATGACCCCCGCCGAGCAGGAGCTCCTGCGCGAGCCCCTCTGGACGACCACCGTCGACGGCTCCTTCAAGATGGGCGGGCACGAGTTCCTCGAAGGCGACCTCCGGGGCCCGATGCCGATCATCGCCGGCGCCCTCGACGACCCCTCGATGCTCTTCGACCAGGACCTCATGCGCGGCGTCACCGACGAGGCCGAAGCGATCATCAAGCGCGTCATCGAGATCTACCAGGCCCACCGCAACGCCCACACCCTCGCCCCCGGGGAGATCCTCCTCGTCGACAACCACCGCGCCGTCCACGGCCGCTCCCCCTTCACGCCCCGCTTCGACGGGACCGACCGCTTCATCATCCGGAGCTTCGCCGTCCGCGACTTCGGACGCACGCGCTACGCGCGCGCGGGGAACGGACGCGTGGTCGCCGCCGAGTACAGCTGATCGGAGTGCGGTCGATCCGGGTGGACGCCGGGTACACGTCCCCCGGCCCTGTTGACAAAGGGTTTCATTTTCAGAATGGTTCGTGTAGGCTGGATATATGCCAGTGGTGAGTGGCAGTCAATCCCAGCCGGGCAGAAGCGGCGAGCTCGCCCCCCTGAGGACGGCGCTCCGGGCGACCGGGGACCACTGGACGCTCCCCGTCGTCCTCGCGCTCGCCCGGGGCCCCCTGCGCCTGAGTCGACTCCGGGAGCTCCTGCCGGAGGTGAGCTCCGGAGTGCTCGACCGTCAACTCCAGCGGATGAGCGCCCTCGGGATGATCGCCCGGGAGCGCCACCGGGAGACCCCGCCGCGGGTCGAGCTCAGGCTGACCGAGAGCGGCCTCGAGCTCGTGCCCGTCGCCGTCGCGCTCGCCCGGTGGGGAGCCGTGCGGGCGCCCGCGGAGGATCTCGAGCCGCGGGCCGGGAATCTCGCGCCCCACGCGCACGGGCGCCGAGCGGATCTCAGCCGCGGGCGCTCATCGCCAGGCGCTTCTCCTCGGGCTCCCAGGTGATCTCGACGCGCAGGCCGTCCTCGGGTCCGATCGTGGGCGCGTGCGTGCCACCGCAGAGGAAGCTCGCGGTCGCCCCCGGAAGCGGGCAGGACCAGGTGCGGCGCTCCTGGAGCGTCGAGACCGCCGGGCTGATCGACATCCGCGGGCGCGAGGCGATCCACTCCCCCGCGATCCGCGCGACCTCGCGCGCGAGGGCCTGCGGGTCCTCGAGGGCCTCGACGGAGAAGCCCGACTTGCGGACGTGTTTGCCGATCCGGTACACGTCCAGGGAGCCCCCCTCGGAGATCGTGCTCGTCTGGATCGCCAGCTTGTCGAAGTCGGGGCTCCCGAGGGAGTCCCGGGTCCCCTGCTCCTTGCGCCAGGCCCCCGCGAGCGCCGCGTTCAGGGCGAGGCTCACCAGGTGGCAGCGGGAGTGGTTGCGCGAGATCGCCTCGCGGTAGGGCCCGTCGACCTCGAGGGTCACCTCCGCGCCGAGCTCCAGCGCGAGGTCTGACGGGGCGACGTGGACGACGCAGCGCTCCGCCCGCACGGGGGCCGAATCCGAAACACCCGCGCCGGGCTCCGCGCCCGCGCCGGCCCAGGCCTCGCGCTCGGGCTCGCCGAGGACGAGCTCGCCCTCGCGCAGGACGCCCTCGTGGCACTCGATCGGGGTCGCGACCCCGTCGAGGAGGAGCGTGCAGCGGTCCGCGGGCTGGTCGGGCCAGCGCGGGCTCTCCGGGTGACACGGGGTGCGCTCGACGGCGAAGAGGAGCCCCATGTCAGTGCGGGTGAGGGCCAAGACCGTGGTCCTCTCCACGGTGCTCCCGCCCGGGTAGGTCACGAGCAGCTCGGTCATCGCCCCGGGAATCTACCGCGCGCGGGGCAGGGCGCATGGAACAGGCGGAGCGTCGGTGTGTTTCTCGCGGGGCGATTCGGTTGACATCGGTGGTGCGCCTCCATAAGGTCCGTCAGGTGAGCCACGAGACGAGCGCCCCGACGCAGAACCCGAGCGCGCAGACGACCGACCCTGCGAGCGACGAGCCCGCGCAGGGAGCCCCGGAGCCGCAGGACGGCCCGACCCCGCGGGCGCGCTCCGAGCGCGAGGAGCAGGCGATCGAGGAGCGCCGCGCGAAGATCCAGGCGCTGCGCGAGGAGGGCGTGAACCCCTACCCGCACGACTTCCCCGGGCGGAC
>DASZFE010000186.1:0-4946 GCA_035940155.1 Solirubrobacteraceae bacterium
ACCCGCGCGAAGGCCCGCCCGATCCGCTCGGCGATCTCCCCGTCGATCTGCTCGCCGTAGAGCCCGCGGATGTCGTAGGCCTTGAAGATCTCCGGTGGGGGAGTAGCGCCCATGCGGCTCGCCATCCTAGCGGCGCCCCGCGGAAGTAATCTTTCAGGCATGTCAGGGCACTCCAAGTGGTCGAGCATCAAGCACAAGAAGGCCGCCGCGGACTCCAAGCGCGGCGCGGCCTTCACGAAGCTCGCGCGCGCGATCACGGTCGCCGCGCGCGACGGCGGGGGGGACCCCGAACTGAACGCGGCGCTTGAGAACGCGATCCGCAAGGCCAAGGCGGGGTCGATGCCGAAGGAGAACATCGAGCGCGCGATCGCGAAGGGCACCGGCGAGGGCGGCGACGCGGACGCGATCGAGACGGTCCTCTACGAGGGCTACGGCCCCGCGGGCGTCGCGCTGCTCGTGCAGACCCTCACCGACAACCGCAACCGCACGGGCCCCGAAGTCCGCAACCTCTTCACCCGCCACGGCGGCAGCCTCGGCGAGCCGGGCTCGGTGGCGTACCTCTTCGACAAGAAGGGCGTCTTCGTCGTCGACGCCGAGCGCTACTCCGAAGAGGACCTGCTCGTCGCGATCGAGGCCGGAGCCGAGGACATCTCCGACGAGGGGGGCGTCTTCGAAGTCGTCACCGAGCTCGCGGACTTCGCGGCGGTGCGCCGCGCCCTCGAGGAGGCCGGGGTGGAGATCGAGAGTGGCGAGCTCGTCCAGCGGCCCAAGAGCCTCGTCCCGATCGAGCATCTCGGACAGGTCGAAAAGGTCATGCGCCTGATCGACTCCCTGGAAGAGAACGACGACGTCGACGCGGTCTACGCGAACTTCGACGCGCCCGCGGAGATGCTCGAGCAGATCGCGGGGTAGTCGCCCGCACGATGCCCACCGCCAGCCGACCGCCGGTCGTGATCCTCTGCGGAGGACGCGGGACGCGCTTGCAGGAGCACACGCGCGAGATCCCCAAGCCGCTCGTGGAGATCGGGGGGCTGCCGATCCTCTGGCACGTCATCCGGCTCTACGCCGCGCAGGGCTTCACGCGCTTCCTGCTCGCCACGGGCTACCGGGGAGAGCTGATCGAGAGCTTCGTCGCCTCGCACGCGTGGCCGGAGGGGGTCGGTGTGAGCTGCGTGGACACGGGCCTGGACACCCCGACGGGGGGCCGCGTGAAGCTGATCGAGCCCCACCTCGAAGGAGAGCGCTTCTGCCTGACCTACGCGGACGGCCTCGCGGACATCGACCTCGCGGGGCTGCTCGACTTCCACTCCGCCCACGGGGCGCTCGTGACGATGACCGTCGTGCGCCCGCGGCTGCAGTTCGGCGTGACCGAGCTCGACGGGGAGGACGGGCGGGTGCTCGGGTTCCACGAGAAGCCCCGCTCCGAGCACTGGATCAACGGCGGGTTCTTCTGCGTGGAAGCGCCCGCCCTGGACTACCTGACGCCCGAGAGCGTCCTCGAGCGCGAGCCCCTGGAGCGCCTCGCGGCGGAGGGCGAGCTGCACGCCTACCGCCACGGGGGCTTCTGGGAGTGCATGGACACCTACAAGGACGCCGTCGCCCTGAACGACCTCTGGGCCGCGGGGCAGGACCCGTGGCGACTCTGGGCCGGCGAGGGAGCGATCCGCCGGACGGGAGGGCGGCGCGGGGAGGGGGAGCTGTCGCTCAGAGCGCCCGGGCGCGGAAGAGGCTCACGGGCTCGCTGATGCCGCGCAGGCGCCGCTCGCCCGCGAAGGACCAGCGGTAGGCCTCGCGCACCGTCTCGCGCACGCCGCGCTCGACGAGCAGGCTCCCGGGGCGGGCGATCGCGGTGATGCGACTCGCGAGGTTCACGGGGTGACCGAACCAGTCTCCGGCGCGGCTCAGGGCGGCGCCCGCGGCGACCCCGGCGCGCAGCTGCGGGAGCTCCTCGCCGTGCGCGTCGGCGGCCTCGATCAGCGCGAGCGCGACGTCGATCAGCGGCGCGGGCTCCGGAGAGACGAGCATGACGGCATCGCCGATCGTCTTGACGAGCTTTACCGGCGGCCTGATCGCCTCGGTCGTGAGCTCCTCCAGGCGCACGGCGAGGTGCCCGAGCTCATCGGGCGGGACCTCCTCGCCCAGGCGCGTGAAGCCGACGAGGTCCGCGAACGCGACGGAGACCTCGCGCGAGCCCGGTAGCCGCCCGCCGCTGCGCTCCGCGGCGCTGATCGCCTCGCCCTCGGCCATCTGGCGCAGGTGCAGCGTGAGCAGGTTCGTGATCAGCGGCCCGAGCAGGGGGGAGAGATGCGCGGTCGCGGAGGCGTAGCGCCGGGCGAGCTCGGGCTCGCTGACGCCGGGCTCGAGGACGAGCCGCAGGACGATCGTGCGCATCGCCTCGGCCGCCTGCGAGAGCCCCCGTCCGAGCGTGCGCGTGAGTTCGAGCATCTCCTCCTCGGCGATCCCGGCCTCGCGGAAGGCGCTCACCATCTGCACCGATTCGAGGTCCGAGCGCGTGTAGAGCGGCTCCCCGGCGCCCGGGTTGGGCAGGCCCATCGCGCTGCGCAGGGCCATCAGGAAGCCAAGGTCGACACCCGTGTGCGCGGCGATCTCGCGAGCGCTGTAGCGCTCGCGCCCGCCGATCACGAGCTCGGCGGCCAGGAACACGATCGTGCCCTCGGCGCTGCTGCGACGCAGCTCGGCCATGCTGACGCCTTCGCCGAGGAGCTGCTCGAGCAGGGCGATGCGCTCCTCGCGCTGCTCCTCTCCTAGCCCCTCGAGCAGGCCCTCGGCCTCGAAGTCGACTCGATGCCCGTGCTCTCCGGCGCCGAGCCCACGCTCGGAGTGGCCGCCCGGCTCGTGCGTGTCGCGGGGATCGGGGTCGAAGGGCATCTGCGCCAGCCTATGGGAGGCAGGCGTCCGACGGGCCGCGCAGAATCACCTTCCATGGTCGTCCTCGGCATCGACCCGGGCCTCGCGAACACGGGCTACGGCGTGGTCTCAAGCGAACAGGGGCGCGTGCGGGCCCTGGAGGACGGGCTGATCGCCACTGCGGCGGAGCTCTCCACGGAGCGGCGGCTGGCGCTGATCCGCGAGCAGGTCCTCGCGATCCTCGACGAGCACGAGTGCGCGGCGATGGCCCTGGAGGAGCTCTACTTCGGCCAGAACGCGCGCAGCGCCTTCGCGGTCGGGCACGCGCGTGGGGTCGCGATGCTCGCGGCGGGCGAGCGTGGGGTGCCCTGCTTCTCCTACACCCCCCAGCAGGTCAAGGCGGCGGTCTGCGGCCACGGGCGCGCGCCGAAGGAGCAGGTGGGGCGGATGGTCAAGACGCTCCTGGCGCTCCCGCACGAGCCCGCGAGCAACCACGCCGCGGATGCGCTCGCGGTGGCGCTCTGCCACACCAACCGCGCACCCCTCGCGCGGGCGCTGGCGGAGGCGGGGGCATGATCGGGCTGCTGCGCGGAGAGGTCGCGCTGCGCCGGGCGGACCACGTGGTGCTGATCTGCGGCGGAGTCGGATACCGCGCGGCGGTCTCCTCAGAGACCCTGCGCCACGTGCCGCCGGTCGGAGGCGAGGCGACGCTGCACACGCACCTGATCGTCCGCGACGACGCGCTGGCGCTCTACGGCTTTCACTCCGAGTCCGAGCGCGAGCTCTTCCTGCTGCTCCTCTCCGTGCAGGCCGTCGGGCCGAAGGTCGCGCTGTCGGTCCTCTCGGGGGGGACGCCCCGGGAGCTCGTCGCGGCGATCGCGGGGGCGGACGCGGCGCGCTTTCAGGCGGTCCCGGGGATCGGCAAGCGCACGGCGGAGCGGATCATCGTGGAGCTGCGCGAGAAGGTCGACGTGGCCGCCCAGGAGCCCGGGGCGGGGGCGCAGAGGATCTCCGCGCGCCGCGGGGAGGGGCCGCGGGGGCTGGCGCGCGCGGGGCTGTTGGAGCTCGGGTACGCGCACGCCGAGGCCGAGGAGCTGTTGAGCGACGCCGAGGGCGAGAGCGCCGAGGACCTGATCGCGCACGCGCTGCGCACGGCGCGCCAGGGCTGAGTGAGAAGGAGTGACGCGCATCCAGACCCCATACGCGACCGAGGAGGACGAGCTCGAGCGCTCGCTGCGCCCGCGGCGGCTGGCGGACTTCGTCGGCCAGGACACCCTGCGCGAGCAGCTCGGGGTGGCGATCGAGGCGGCGACGGGACGGGGGGACTCCCTCGACCACCTGCTGCTCGCGGGGCCGCCGGGCCTCGGCAAGACCTCGCTCGCGCAGATCGTCGCGGGGGAGCTGGAAGTGCCGTTCGTACAGACGGCGGGTCCCGCTTTGGAGCGAAAGGGAGACATCGCGGCCTTCCTCACGGCCCTTGAGCCGCGGAGCGTGTTCTTCGTGGATGAGATCCACCGGCTGCCGCGGACGCTCGAGGAGACCTTCTACCCGGCGATGGAGGACCGCCAGCTGCCGATCACGGTCGGGCAGGGCGCGGGGGCGCGCGTGGTGACGCTCGACCTGCCGCCCTTCACGCTCGTGGGGGCGACGACGCGGACGGGCCTGTTGACGACGCCCCTGCGGGACCGTTTCGGCATCCAGGCGCGCCTTGAGTCCTACTCGACCGCGGAGCTGATGGCGATCGTGCGCCGCTCGGCGGGAATCCTCGAGATCCGCCTGGAGGAGGAGGGGGCGCAGGCGATCGCCTCGCGCAGCCGCGGGACGCCCCGAGTCGCGAACCGTCTGCTGCGGCGGGTGCGCGACTACGCGGAGGTGCGGATGGAGGGCGTGATCACCGCGGCGGCGGCGGACGCGGCCCTGGAGCTGCTGCAGGTCGACGAGCGGGGGCTGGACCGTCTGGACCGGGAGATCCTGCACGCGATCTGCGCGAAGTTCGCCGGCGGGCCCGTCGGGCTCTCGACGCTCGCGGTCGTCGTGGGGGAGGAGCAGGACACGATCGAGGACGTCTACGAGCCCTA
>DASZFE010000187.1:0-8469 GCA_035940155.1 Solirubrobacteraceae bacterium
GAAGGGTCGCGAGCGTCGAAGCTCGGGCGCGTCGCGCTGCGCGCGCCCGGTGCGACGTTGAACCAGTAGAGCTCCACACGGAGCGCGCCCACGCCCAGCCGGCGCATCTGTTCGATCGCCCCTTCGCGCCGGGAGGGGTTCAGCAGGTCGCTCCCGGCCTCGAAGTAGACCGTCTGGCCGTGGGACGCGAGCGCCCGGCCCGCGCCGACCGCGGCGGTCAACGACGAGCAGGCGAGCAGCGCGCAGAGGAGTACGCGGAGACGCGGCATTCGAAGAGCAAGACACCCTAGCGAAGCCGAGGTTGCGGTCGCCGTCGGAGACATTTGGCTGCACGGGTCCTCACGCGCGGCCGACCGGCGGCCCGGTCGGATACCTTCCCGTCGATGGCCACCGCGAGCGCACCCGACGACGTCGTCGCCACGCACGAGCAGGCGGCGCAGAACGACCGCGAGCCACTGCTCGTCTTAGAGCCCCTGGGAGAGCTCCTCGACGCGCACGGCCTCGGCACTGGCGCGATCGCCGCGAGCCCCATCGGCGAGGGACACTCCAACGTGACCTATCTGATCCGCCGCGAGGACGGCGCGGAGATGGTCCTGCGCCGCCCGCCCCGAGGCCCGCTCCCCCCGAGCGCCCACGACGTCCTGCGCGAGGCCCGCCTCCTGCGCGCCCTGGAGCCCACGCCCGTGCGCACCCCGCGCGTGCTCGCCGTCTGCGACGACCCCGCGCCGATCGGCTGCCCCTTCTACGTCACGGAGCTCGTCGAGGGCGACGTCATCACCTCCAGAGTCCCCGAGCCCCTCGACACACCCGGCACACGCGCGCGGATCGCCGAGGAGCTCATCGACGCGCTCGTGGAGATCCACGCCGTCGACTGGCGCGCGGCGGGCCTGGAGGGCTTTGGCAAGCCCGAGGGCTACCTCGAGCGCCAGCTCCGGCGCTTCTCGGGCCTCTGGGAGATCAACAAGACGCGCGAGATCCCCGTCGTCGAGGAGATCGGGGCCTGGCTCGCAGAGCACATGCCGCAGTCCCCGCCCGCGACGATCGTCCACGGCGACTACCGTCTCGGCAACACCATGTTCGCCGCGGGCGCCCCCGCGCGGCTGATCGCGGTCTTCGACTGGGAGATGGCCACGATCGGGGACCCCCTCGCGGACCTCGGCTACATGTGCATGATGTGGACCGAGCCCGGCGACCCCAAAGGCGGGATGCGCGAGTACCTCGGCCAGGTCACCCGCCAGGAGGGCTTCCCCACGCGCGCCGGGCTGATCGAGCGCTACGAAGAGCGCTCCGGGCGCTCGATGGGCGAGCTGCGCTGGTACGCCACCCTGGCGATCTGGAAGATGGTCGTCTTCATGGAGGGCAACTACAAGCGCGCCGTCGCCGGCTCCACCGACGATCCCTACCTGAAGGCCTTCGGAGACGGCGTCCTGGAGCTCGCCCAGCAGGCCGAGGAGGTCGCGAGTGGCAGGCGAACCTGAGATCTCCGGCCTCCTCGTCGACTGGGGCGGCGTGATGACGACGAGCCTCTTTCACTCCTTCAGCGCCTTCTGCGAGGCCGAGGGGCTCGATCCGAGCGCGCTCGCGGGGACCTTCCGCGACAAACCCGAGGCCCGCGAGCTCCTGATCGGCTTCGAGGAGGGCCGCATCGAGGAGGCGAGCTTCGAGAGCGGGCTCGCCCGGATGCTCGGCGTGGCCTCCGCGGAGGGCATCATCGACCGTCTCTTCTCGGGCTCCGCCCTGGAGGACTCCATGGTCGACGCCGTCCGCGCCGCGCGCGAGGCAGGGTTGCGCACCGGACTCATCTCCAACTCCTGGGGCACCACCCGCTACCCCCACGACCTCCTCGCAGAGCTCTTCGACGGGATCGTCATCTCCGGCGAGGTCGGCATCCGCAAGCCCGCCCCCCGCATCTACGAGCTGGGCGCAGAGGCCGCCGGCCTGGAGCCCGCGCGGTGCGTCTTCATCGACGACCTCCCCTTCAACCTCCCCCCCGCCCAGGAGCTCGGGATGGCCGTCGTCCACCACACCGCCCCCGAGAGCACCATCGCCGAGCTCGAGGGGCTGCTCAAGCTCTCGCTGTCCTGAGCGGCCGCGAGGACACAGCAGCGCGCCGTGTCCACGGTCGTCTCAGTCGCGTTTTCCTCTTCCGTAAAGCAGTTTCAGGATCCTGCCCAGGCGCTTGGTGCCCCGGCGCGTGTAGGGGAAGTAGTGGAGCTCGCGCTTCATCGCCAGGCGCGGCGTCACGAGGATCGACTGCTGGGAGCAGTACTTGCGGATGCCCCCCGCGCCGTGGCGGGAGCCCAGGCCCGAGGCCTTCGCGCCGCCCATCGGGAGCTCCAGCGCGGTGTAGTTGATGATCGCGTCGTTCACGCACACCGCGCCCGACTCCACGCGCCGGGCGATCGCCTCGCCCTTGGCGGTGTCCCTGCTGAAGACCGAGCCCGCCAGGCCGTAGGGGGAGTCGTTGGCGAGGCGCACCGCCTCCTCGGCGTCTGCGACCTTCATGATCGGGAGCGTCGGGCCGAAGGTCTCCTCCCGCATGATCTTCATCGAGTGGTCCACGTCGACCAGCACGGTCGGCTCGAAGAAGTGCCCCGCGTCCTCGTCGCGACGATGCCCGCCGACCAGCGCCCGCGCGCCCTTGGCGAGGGCGTCGTTGACGTGGTCCTCGACGATGACCACCTGCGGCGGGAAGGTCATCGCCCCTACCTCCACCGTCCCCGGGCCCCCGTCCGGCCGCCCCTGTCGGAGCGCGCGGACCTTCTCGGTGACCTTCGCCACGAACTCGTCGTAGACGGGCTCCTCGACGTAGACGCGCTCGATCGAGATGCACGTCTGGCCGGAGTTCTGCATCGAGTAGTACGTCGCCACGTTCGCCGCCCGCTCGAGGTCGGCGTCGGCGAGGACGATCATCGGGTCCTTCCCGCCGAGCTCCAGGGAGGCCGGGATCAGGCGCCGCGCGGCCGTCTCGGCGACCTTGCGGCCCGTGCGCGTGGAGCCCGTGAACATGATCATGTCGACCTCATCGACCAGCGCCGCGCCCGTCCCGCCGCGACCCGTGGCGACCTGGAAGACGTCCGCGGGGATCCCGCACTCGGCGAGGCCCTCCGCGAGCAGCAGCGAGGTCAGCGGCGTCACCTCCGAGGGCTTCAGGATCACGCTGTTCCCGGCCGCGAGCGCCGGGATGCAGTCACCGAAGGAGTTCGTCAGGGGGTAGTTCCACGGGCCGATCACCCCGATCAGGCCGAGTGGGCGGTAGCGCAGGATGAGCTTCTTGCCCTTCAGGAGCAGCGTGCTCGTGTGCACGCGCTCGTCCGCGAGGTACTTCTCGGCGTTCTTCGCCCAGAACCCAAAGGCCGCGGCGCCGTAGGAGATCTCCGCGAGCTGCGCGTCCTCGAAGGTCTTCCCCGTCTCCGAGACGATCGTCTGGGCGATCCGCTCGGCGTTGTCCATCACCCACTTCTGCATCCGCAGCAGCACCCGCGCGCGGCCCTCGAAGCCGATCGCCTCCCAGCCGGGCTGCACCGCGCGCGCACGCGCGGCCATCGTCGCGACGCTCCCCGCGTCGAGGTCCGGGACCGTCGCGACGATCTGCCCCGTCGCGGGGTTCTCGACGGGGATCCCCTCGGACCGCTCCGCCAGCTCATCGGTTATCTGCCGTGGCTCCTGCTCGACCGTCGCCATCTCGGGACTCCCTCTCTGTAGCTCGCCCAGAGAAGGTTAGCGCCGTCGGGAAGGCCCTTGTTGGAAGGCCCTACTCGGAGAGCTCGATCGAGCTGATCCCGATCGGCTCGGTCGGACGGTCCCCGCCGTCGGTCGGGACCTCCTCGATCAGGTCCACGATCTCCATGCCCTCGGTCACGCGGCCGAAGACCGTGTGCTTCCCGTCGAGCCAGGGACACTTCGTGGCGGTCACGATGAAGAACTGCGAGCCGTTCGTGTTCGGCCCCGCGTTCGCCATCGCCAGCGCCCCCCGGACGATCTTGTGCGAGTTGATCTCGTCCGCGAAGGTGTACCCCGGGCCGCCCGTGCCGGTGCCCAGCGGACAGCCGCCCTGGATCATGAAGTCCTTGATCACCCGGTGGAAGATCAGGCCGTCGTAGAAGCCCTCGGCGGCGAGCTTGCGGAAGTTCTCGACCGTCTTCGGCGCGTCCTCGTCGAAGAACTCGAACGTGATCGCGCCCTCGGTCGTCACGAAGGTGGCGGTTGACATGGGCGCGATCATATGCAACCGACGTCCCTCCCGGCGCCCCGGCCGGCCGGCGGGCGCGCGGGACCTCATACGCGCTCGAGGCGCAGCTTGCCCCCGCGGACCGAGGGGCTCTGGAGCTTCGCGAGAACCCGGTCGGCCTCGGCCTCCGGGACGGAGAGGAAGGAGAAGCGCTCGAGCACGAGCACGTCGCGCACCGCCTCCCCGTCGAGGCCCGTCGCGGAGGTCACCGTGGCGACGATCTCCGCCACGCTCATCCCGCCCTCACGCCCGCCCGAGAGCATCAGCTTCGCGTAGGGCTCCCTCCCGTCGCGCTTGAGCTGGGGCTTTGAGTGCCGGCGCGGGCGCTCCCGCACGGGCGTCGGCGCCGCCGTCGCGCCGGGCTTCCAGGGCGCGATCGAAGTGCCGATGTGGCGCTCGATCGCGTCGAGCTCGCGCCGCTGGCGGTCCTCCACGAAGGTGATCGCCCGCCCGGAGCGCCCCACCCGCCCCGTTCGCCCGATCCTGTGTACATCCGTGTCCGGCGAAGTCGGCACGTCGTAATTAACGACGTGAGTCACCGTCGAGATGTCCAGACCGCGGGCCGCCACGTCCGTGGCCACGAGGATCGGGACCCGCCCCCCCTTGAAGGCCAGCATCACCCCGTCCCGGGAGCCCTGCGTCATGTCCCCGTGCAGCGCCCGCACGTTCATCCCCCCGTCGCGCAGCGTCCTGAACAGCTGGTCGCAGCGGACCTTCGTGCGCACGAACACGATCGCCTGCTCCGGGCGCTCCTCGCGCAGGACCTCCACGAGCTTCTCCGCCTTCCCCCTCGCCTCGACGGGGAGTTGGAACTGGGCGACCGTGTCGATCGTCAGCGTCGCCGCCTTCACCTGGATCGTCACCGGGTCGTACAGGTAGCCGTCCGCGAGCTTCCGGATCGGCGGGGGCATCGTCGCGCTGAACAGCGCCGTCTGCCGGCCCGACGGCGTCATCGAGAGGATCCGCTCCACGTCCTCCAGGAAGCCCAGGTCGAGCATCTCATCGGCCTCGTCGAGCACCACGAAGCGGCAGTCGTGCAGCACGATCGAGTGGCGCGAGATCAGGTCGAGCACCCGACCCACGGTCCCCACGACGACGTGCCCGCCCGCACGTAGCTGCCCCTGCTGGGCGCGGATCGGCGCGCCGCCGAAGACCGCCACGACGTCCACCCCGCTGCGCGTCCCGTACGCGCGCAGCGCCTGGGTGACCTGGATGCACAGCTCCCGCGTGGGCGTCAGCACGAGCGCCTGGATCTCCGGCTCCTCCGGATCGACGTACTGGAGGATCGGCAGCCCGAACGCCGCCGTCTTGCCCGTGCCCGTCTGTGCCTGGCCGATCACGTCGCGACCTTCCAGGAGCGGCGGGATCGCCTGTTCCTGGATCGGGCTCGGCGACGCGTAGCCGACGTCGTGCAGCGCCCTGAGGATCGGCTCGGAGAGCCCGAGCTCCACAAATGACTTGCTCATCGCGGAGGGAGCTTACGGACTTGAGGTTCCCGCGGGGTGTATATCTCGGTATCGCCCCGGCTCTCAGGCACCGGGGTCGAGCAGGAGCTTCCCCGTCGTGCGCCGTTCGCGCAGGTCGATGTGCGCCTGCGCGGCCTCCTCGAGGCGGTAGGTGTTTCCCACGACCGCCCGCAGCTCCCCGCGGGCCGCGCGCGCGAAGAGCTCCGCGAGCGCCTCCGTGAACATCCCCGGCCGCCCGAAGCAGTGGAAGAGGTAGAAGCCCACGACCGCCCGGGAGTGACGCAGCAGCGAGCCCGTCGCCACCTCGTTGGGCTCCTGGGAGGCGATCCCGTAGGCCACGATCCGCCCGAAGGGCGCGAGCGCCCGGTAGGAGGCCTCGAAGACCGCCCCCCCGGCCATCTCGAAGACCACGTCCACCTCGCGGCCCCCGTTCGCCTCGATCAGCCGCTCCGTCAAGCCCTCCGGGTCCGGATCGATCGCGACATCGGCGCCGAGCTCCAGCGCCAGCGCCCGCTTCTCAACGCTCGAGGCCGTCGCGATCACCCGCCCCGCCCCGAGGGGGCGTCCGAGCTGGACCGCCAGCGACCCCACCCCGCCCGCGGCGGCGTGGACAACGACGCTCTCCCCCTCCGCCACCCGTCCCGAGGTCCGGTAGAGGTGCCAGGCCGTGAGCCCCTGCACGATGATCGCCAGCGCCGTCCCCTCGTCGAGCTCCTCGGGGATCGGAAAGACGAGCTGCTCCGGGGCCTTCGCGTACTCCGCGTACCCCCCCGTCCCCGTCAGCGCGACCACCCGCTCCCCCGTGTCCTCTCTGATCCCCGCGACCTCCCCGCCCGGCACGAGCGGGAGCGTCGCCCGCTGCACGTAGGAGTTCGTCCGCGTGTGCGTGTCCGCGAAGTTCAACCCCGCCCGGCCCACGCGGATCAGGACCTCCCCGGGGCCGGCCTGCGGCATCGGCAGCTCGGCCAGCTTCAGCACCTCCGGCCCGCCAAATTCGGTCATCTGAATCGCTCGCACCCGACGTAGGTTATAAGGTGCCCCGCGATGCCCATCACCGTGGTCGGGTCGATCGCCTACGACACCGTCAAGACGCCCTTCGGCGAGCGCGAGCGGATGCTCGGCGGCGCCGCCGTGCACTTCGCCCTCGCGGCCTCCTTCTTCCAGGAGGTCCGCGTCGTGGGGTCCGTCGGCGAGGACTTCGACGAGACAGAGCTCGACGTCATGCGCCACCGCGGGATCGACATCGCCGACATCGAGCGCGTCCCGGGCGGGGAGACCTTCTTCTGGCGGGGCGAGTACGGCTGGGACCTGAACTCCCGCGAGACCCTCGAGACGCGCCTGGGGGTCTTCGAGGGCTTCGCCCCAAAGCTCTCCGAGGGCTCGCTCTCGAGCGACGTCCTCTTCCTCGCCAACATCCAGCCCGACCTCCAGCGCGACGTCCGCGCGCAGCTCCCCCACGCGCGTTTCGTCGCGCTCGACTCGATGAACATGTGGATCGAAGTCGCCCGCGACTCCCTCGTGGAGGCGATCGAAGGGATCCACTGCCTCGTCCTCAACGACTCCGAGCTGCGCCAGCTGACCGGGAAGGCGAGCCTGATGTCCGCCGCGCGCGAGGTCCTCACCTGGGGTCCCCGCGTCGTCGTGGCCAAGCAGGGCGAGTACGGCGCGGCGCTCGTCACCGACGACATCTACTTCTCCCTCCCGGCCTTCCCGCTGGAGATGGTCGTCGATCCGACCGGCGCCGGGGACACCTTCGCGGGGGGCTTCGTCGGCTACATCGCCGCCCACCCCGACGTCGAGCTCTCCGATGAGATCTTCCGCCAGGCCGTCGCCCACGGGACCGCCCTCGCCTCCTTCAACGTCGAAGAGTTCGGCACCGAGCGCGTCGTGCGCCTCTCGGGCGCGGAGATCGTCTCCCGCGTGCGCGAGCTGCGCGAATTCACCGCCTTCAACCCCTGAAAGATCGCCTGGCGCCCCGAGCGGTCTAGTACGATCGTGGTGGAGTGGATGCCTGGACCTTCATCTGGCTGATGTTGATCCTGAAGATCCCCGTCGTCGCCCTGCTGCTCTTGGTGCGATGGGCGATCCGTCAGGAGCCCGAGGAGTCCTCCGCGCAGGAGGACGGGGGCCTGCCCTACCGTCCGACCGGCCCCCGGCACCCTCGCCACCCCCACCATCCGCACCCGCGGCTCCCGCGACTCCCACGACGCGGCGCCCACCGCGGCGTTCCCGAGCCGCTCGCCCCGATGCGCGTGCGCACCTCCTTCGCACGCGCGGGGACGCGCCAGCGCTAGCCCTCTGGAGTAGATCCTCGCGAGCCGCTACGGTGTAGCCCCGAGCCGGTCCACAGGAGGGCACTTGAGCACCGAGACGCAGACCCCACCCGCGCCGACCGACGGCGCGCAGACGCGAGAGACGGTGACCGTCACCGACAACCGCACAGGTCGGAGCTTCGAGCTGCCGATCCTCGACGGGACCCTGCGGGCACTGGACTTCCGCGACGTGAAGATCGCCGAGGACGACTTCGGGCTGATGCTCTACGACCCCGGGTACGCGAACGTCGCCTCGTGCCGGAGCGCGATCACCTACCTCGACGGCGAGCAGGGGATCCTCCAGTATCGGGGCTACTCGATCGAGGAGCTCGCGGAGCGCTCGAGCTACCTGGAGGTCGCCTACCTGCTGATCCACGGCGAGCTGCCCACGGTCCCCCAGCTGCAGGAGTGGACGCACGAGATCACGATCCACACCTTCGTCCACGAGAACGTCAAGGGC
>DASZFE010000188.1:0-1514 GCA_035940155.1 Solirubrobacteraceae bacterium
GCGTGCGCGAGGTCCGCGTCGTCGCCGACCTCGACGGCCTCGCCGGGCTCGTGATCCCCGGCGGCGAGTCGACGACGGTGACTCTCGGGATCGAGCGCGAGGGGCTCGCGGAGCCCCTGCGGGAGCTCCTGGGCCCCCCTCCGACGGGTCGCGGCGTGCCGGTCCTCGGGACCTGCGCGGGGCTCATCATGCTCGACCGCGCGCACCTCGGCCTGATGGACATCCGCGCCGAACGCAACGCCTTCGGCCGCCAGCTCCAGAGCTTCGAGGCCGACCTCGAGGTGCGCGGGATCGCCGGCGGCGCGGTCCGGGCGGCCTTCATCCGGGCGCCCTGGATCGCCGAGCACGGCCCCGGCGTGGAGGTCCTCGCCGAGATCGACGGCCACCCCGTCGCCGCGCGCGAGGGGTCGATGCTCGCGGTCGCCTTCCACACTGAGCTGGGCGAGGACACGCGCCTGCACGGGCTCTTCCTGGAGAGCGTCGCCCGGCGGAACGCGGACGTGGGCTGACGGCGCGTCGCGCGGCCCTCAGACGGCCTCGAAGCGCACGACCCCGTCCTCCTCACGCTCGAGGACGCGCCCGGTGTCGATCAGCAGGTCGACGTGGCCGAGGATCTCCGAGAGGGTCAGGTAGGCCTGGGTGACGGCGACGTTCCCCCACATCTCCTGCGCCAGCTCGTATGCGGTGGAGGGCCTCGCGGCGATGAGCCCGTGGATCTTCTCCGCGCGGCGTCCGTGCAGGCGGAAGCGCTCGTCGATCAGGGCGGCGTGGTCGGTGATCGGGCGGCCGTGCCCGGAGAGGACGAGCTCGAGGTCCATCGCGCGGGTCTCCCGCAGGGAGGCCAGGTAGGTCAGCAGCGCCTGCGGGCGCGGGCCCTCGTACTCACCCTCGGAGTCCAGGGGGCGCGCGAGGAGGGGGTTCGAGGAGATGTGCGCGATCAGGTGGTCCGCCGCGATCAGGATCGCGCGGGACTCGTCGTGGAAGACCGTGTCGGAGGGGCTGTGCCCGGGGCGGTGCAGGACGCGGAGGGTCCGGTCGCGCAGGCGCAGCTCCTCGCCGTGGGTGAGCGTGCGCGTGACCTCCACCGAGGATCCCCACGCGCGGAAGCTCGCCGAGACCGTCCGCAGGGCGCCCACGACATCCTCGGGGATCCCGTGGCGGAGCATCGTGCGGGCGCCGAACTCGTCGTCCAGGCCGGCCTGCGTGCGGAAGTCGCGCAGGTAGGAGTCGAGGCCCTCGAGCGCCGCGACCTGTGCGCCCGAGCGGCGCGCGAGGATCGCGGCGAGGCCGAAGTGGTCGATGTGCTGGTGGGTGATCACCAAGAGCTCGATCTCCTCGATCCTGCGCCCGAGGGCCTCCAGGGCGCGTTCCAGCTCGTCCAACGCCTTGCCCGAGTTCGGCCCCGAGTCGATCAGCGTGAGGGGCTCGTCCTCGATCAGGTAGGCGTTCACGCGCCCCACTGCGAAGGGGGTGGGGATCGCCAGGCAGTGAATCCCCGCCGCGGCGGCGCGGGC
>DASZFE010000189.1:0-3687 GCA_035940155.1 Solirubrobacteraceae bacterium
TCCCTTCGGGATTTTTGCCCCCGCCGACGGCTAAGTAGAGTTCCGCGCCTCCCGTTCTCAGCGGCCCCAGCCTGCCGGCGCCGTAGAAGAAGACGTGTTTCACATTTACCGCTTCGCCGTCGGTCGCGTTGAGCCGGCCGCCAAAGAGTCCGAAAACGCCGTTGAAGACTCCTGCCTGACTCGGATTGGCCCCTTCGATCCCAAGGGGCCCGACCTCGTTGTTGCCGCCCATGTCAAGGCCGCCGCCGTTGCTGATTTCCACACTGAGCGCGCGGCTCGAGCCCGTAACGCCTTCTCCGACGTAGAGCTGGTTTCTGTCAGCGTTTCCTTCGCCGCCAAAGCCCGCGATTTTCCACGTCTGCGGGGCGGCGAGCACGATGGGGGTGAGCAGGAACGAGAGGGTCGTTTCAGTGGTTTTCGCCGTGGGCGCCGCGGAGAGCCCGCCACTTCCGAGCGTGAAAGGTTCGCCGAGGATGAAGTAGTAGGCGCCGTCGTCGATGTTCATCGATTCGACCGTGAGGCCTTTGAGGTCGTTGAAGCTTTCGTAGCACGCGGCTTCGGGCGGTTCGTGCGTACAGGCCGAGCTGGAGAGCGCCGGGAAGTTGAGCGTTTCGATCGTCGAGGACGACGTAGGGGCGACGCCGCCCAGCCAGTTCGATTCGGCGGACCATTCGAATCTCGAGGTCGACCCACCCGTCCACGTGAACGACGACGCGAGCGCGCTCGGGGCGAGAGCCAGTGCCAGCGCGAGCACAAGCCCAAGGGCGAACGCGAGGGGCCTTCCGTGGAGATGCACGCGGCCGTGCCGCGAGGCGCTGGAGACGCTCGACCCTTCCCTTGCCATCACGCTTTCCTTCCTTGGGCTCATATCGGCGCGGGGGAAACTACCACAGATCCGGTAGTTCCGGTCAGACGTGTTGTGATAGTTAGATTCTTCCGCTTGGCATCGTCAGATCGCGAGCAGGGCCGCCTCAACCTCCCACTAGCATCCCCCCCGTGCGCGTGGCGGCGATCCAGCTCGAAGCGGCGATCGGGGACGTGGAGGCGAACCTCCGGGCGTGCGAGGCGCTCGTGGCGGGGGCGGTGGCGGAGGGGGCGCGGCTGGTGGGGCTCCCGGAGTTCTTCACCACGGGGGCGACCTTCGAGCCGGGGCTCGCCGACGCGGCGCTCCCGCCCGAGGGGGCGGCGTGCGAATTCCTCCGCACGATGGCCGGGGAGCACGGGATCCACATCGGGGGCTCCTTCCTCTGCCGGGACCCCGACGGGGAGGTCCGCAACGCCTACCTCCTCGCGGGTCCCGGGGGCGGAGTGCTGGGCCGCCACAACAAGGACCTCCCGACGATGTGGGAGAACGCCTTCTACGTCGGCGGGTCCGACGACGATGACGGGGTGATCGAGGCGGAGGACTTCACGGCGGGCGCGGCGGTCTGCTGGGAGTACATGCGCTCCGCGACCGCGCGCCGCCTGCGCGGGCGGGTCGACGTGGTGGTGGGCGGGTCGAACTGGTGGAGCGTCCCCCTCTGGCCGCCCCGGGTGATCACCCGGCGGATGGCGGCGGCGAACGCGCGCAACGCCGCCCGGGCGCCCCTCCTCTTCGCGCGGCTCGTGGGCGCCCCGGTGGTACACGGGTCGATCTGCGGTGAGATCTCCTGCGCCCTACCGGAGGCCCCCGGACTGACCTACCGCGGGCGCTTCGTCGGGGGCGCCCTGATCGCCGACTCCGCGGGGACCCCCCTGGCGGTGCGCCCCGCGAGCGCGGGACCGGGCCACGTGATCGCCGAGATCGACCCCCGGCGGAGCGCCCCCCTTGACCCGATCCCGGATCGCTACTGGCTCTACCGTCGCGGCCCGATCCCCACGCTCGCCTGGCACACCGAGCGGATCGCCGGACGCCGCTGGTACCGCCGGCACGTCCGGGGACGGTAGGCGCGGTCCGACTTCCCTTTGAGCCTTGGATATTCAGCCGCGGCCGCTGGGATCGCGTCCGAGCGGCTAGATTCCCGGGCGTGAGCGCCGGCTACTCCGGGACGCCCCTCGTGAGGAAGCTCGGGGTCAAGCCCGGCCACGCCCTCGCCCTCCTCGGCGCCCCCCCGGGCTGGGGGATCGAGGACCTACCCGAGGGAGTCCTCCCACGCACCCGCGCCCGGGGAACCTTCGACGTGATCGTGGCCTTCTTCGGGCGCCGCGAGGAGATCGAGCGCCGCCTCCCGGTCCTCCTCCGCGTCCTCCGCCCCGACGGGGGCCTCTGGATCGCCTGGCCTCGCCGCGCGGGGGGTCACGAGAGCGACATCACCGAGGGCGCCCTCCGCGAGATCCTCCTCCCCACGGGCCTCGTCGACGTCAAGGTCGCCGCCCTCGACAAGGACTGGTCGGGGTTGCGGTTCGTCTGGCGCAGGGAGCTCCGGGCGATGCTGGGCTGAGCGCCGGCACGGATTCACCGACGCCGAGTCGCCGGGTCTCGTCGTCCTATCGCCCCCGTAGCCGGCGGACGAAGTGCGAGATCCGGGTGGCGAGGTTGAAGGGGTGCTCGTGGCGCTGCGTGGGCTCGACGATCTCGCCCTCGACCTTCCGGAACTCGGCCTCGATCTTCTCGACGACGCCGCGGTGGTCGTCGGGTTCGATCTCGACGCTCGTGGCCGGCTGGAGGTACTCCTCCAGCTGCGCGACCTCCTCGGGGCCGAGCGCGAGCCGCACGGTTCCCTCTTCGATCTCCGCGACCCGATCGGCGGTGACGTAGCGGGGCTCTCCGAGGGCGCTCGTGGCGATCGAGAGACCGTCGAAGATGTCGCTGTGCTCGTCCCCGACGACCTCGTCGACCTCGCCGATCTCACTGCCGTCCGCCGCGAGAACCTTCCAGCCGGACTTGATCGAAAGCCATGCAACCCGGGCGCTCACCTGGGGTGATCCTACATGCCCGCCCGATCGCCGAGCCACGCGAGGACCTCGCCGGCGTCGCGGTCGGGGGGGAAGACGGGGTAGTGGACCCGCTCGATCCGCCCGGCCCGGGCGATGAGGGTGAGGCGTCGGTAGAGGCGCATCCCTGCCACCTCGAAGGTCGGTAGCCCCATCACCCGAGCGAGCTCCAGGGGGGTGTCACTGAGGAGGGGGTAGGGGATGTGCTCGCGGGCGGCGAACTCGAGCTGTTCCTCCGGGCTCTGGGCGCTGAGCCCGATGACCTCCGCCCCGAGACGCCCAAGATCGGCGGCGTGGTCGCGGAAGGCGCAGCTCTGCGGGGTGCAGCCGCGGGCCCCCGGGATTGCGTCCCACCCCTCCGGCAGGGGCTCCCCGGGGCGGCCGGTGCGGGGGTAGACGTATAGGACAAGGAGCCCCCGGGCGGCCCGCGCGAGGTCGAGCTCGGCGCCGCTCGTCGCGGGGAGTCCGATCGCCGGGATGGAGGCCCCGGGGAGGTGGTCCCCAAGGCCGTCGTCGACGGGCACGGGGAGATCGGGGGGGAGGAGCCGGAAGTCGTCCATGCCCGGATGATCACAGGGGCGCGCGGCCTCGGGGGAGCCCGGGGAGATCCGGGCGGGACCGAATCACGGCGGCCCGGGCAGGTTCAGGAGCTGAACGACGGCGAATCCGAGGAAGAGCGCACCGACGCCGATCAACGCGTAGCGCCCCTGGCGCACTGGAAAATGCCCGCTTATCCCGACGAGAAAGAGGACCGTGGCAAGGTAGACGGTGTCG
>DASZFE010000190.1:0-3954 GCA_035940155.1 Solirubrobacteraceae bacterium
CGGGGCGAGGTGCGCTGCTTTGACCGGGTGGGGCCGCCCGCGGTGGACGGGACGGGAGGGCCGGGGGAGCGCGAGCGCCCGGGGCACGAGCTGCTCGTGGTGCTCCCCGGCGCGGATCGCCCTCGGGCGGAGATCGTGGCGCGGCGCCTCCTCGGGAGGGTCCGCGCGATCAAGGTCGAGGCGCGCGGCGAGCGCCACGCGATGCGCGTCTCGATCGGGATCGCCGCCTGGCGGGAGGGCCTCTCCTCACGCGAGCTCCTCGCCGCGGCCCGCGCGGCCGCCCGGCGGGAGCGGTAGGCCGGTCCGGCGGCGGCGCCGGGGGAGAGCCGGGCGGCGCCAGCGCGGATCGGCCTGGGCGCCGGGTAGGTTTCAGGGGTGCTCTCGGGCTCCGAGCTCTGGCTGCTGCGCCTCATGGCCGACCGCGGCCTGGCGCTCCTGGACGCGAGCACGCTGCTGGTCGTGATCGAGGAGCGGGGCGAGCTGCGGGTGGCGGCAAGCAGCGGCGAGGGCTCGGTGCGACTGCGCATCCTTCCCGTCGAGGGGAGCGCGCTGGGCGCGCTCTATCGGATGGGCGAGCCCGTCTCCCTGGAGCGCCCGCGGGGCCAGGAGGCGCTCTGGCTGCACGAGCTCGGCCTGGAGGGGCGGGGCGTGCTGGTGGAGCCGCTGGACATGGAGGCCCAGGGCGGTGGTCTGGTGATCGCGCTGCGCTCGGAGAGCGGATTTCGCGATCCCGACCGGCGCGCGCTGAAGGCCTTCGCGGCGAGCGTCGTACAGCGCCTCGCGGCCGAGCGCTCGGTGGAGATCGAGCGGCTGCGCTACGGGATGGAGGCCCGCGAGCGCGAGCGCACGCGCTGGGCGCGCGAGCTCCACGACGAAACGATCCAGGGCCTCGGGGCGCTGCGACTGCAGCTCGCCAACGCCCGCGACGGGCAGGACGCCCAGGAGCTGAAGAGCGCCGTCGACGCCGCCCTGGAGGGATTGGGCCTGGAGATCGAAGGTCTGCGTCACCTCATCACCGAGCTCCGCCCCGCGGCGCTCGACGATCTCGGCCTCGTGCCCGCGCTGGAGGCCCTCGCGCGGCGCGCCCAGGCGATCGACGGCCTGGAGGTCCGCACGGAGATCGACCTCGGACCAGAGGGTCAGGAGCAGCGCCTGGACGCGGAGCTCGAGAGCACGATCTACCGCATCGTCCAGGAGGCCCTCACGAACGTCAGCCGCCACGCCCAGGCGAGCAGCGCCACAGTCCGGGTGCGTCGCGCCGAGGGGACCCTGCGGGTGACGGTCACCGACGACGGGCAGGGCCTGCCCGACGGCCGGGCGCCCTCGGGCCCGCGCGGCGACGGCCTGGAGGGCGGCTTCGGGCTCTCTGGGATGCGCGAGCGCGCCGAGCTCGTCGGCGCCGAGCTCGATCTGAGCAGCGCCCCGGGCGGCGGGACGACGGTCCGCATGAGCGTCTCCCTCGCGGGCCGTCCGACGAGCTGAGGCCGGGTCGCGGGAGGTTTCGTGGGCGGTCGGCGATCGAAGACCGGCCCGCCCACGGCTCCACGGCCCTGTCTAATCGACCAGGCCGATGCGGCGCGCGTAGGCGGTGATGTCCGCGCGGGAGGAGACCCCGAGCTTCTCGATCGCGCGCGCACGGTAGGTCTTGACGGTGCGCTCGGCCACGTGGAGCTGCTCGGCGATCTCCGCGTTGGTGTGGCCCATCGCAATCAGGCGCACGACCTCGCGCTCGCGCTCGCTCAGAGCAACGCCGTCGTGACGAATCTCATCGCCCGCGGCCATCAGGGCCCCGAGTCGCGGGTGCAGGTAGCTGCCCCCGGCGACCGCGAGGCGGAAGGCCTGCAGGAGCTCGGCGGGCTCCGCCTCCTTGAGCACGTAGCTGCGCGCGCCGGCGCGGAGCGCCTGCCGGGCGTACTCGGGGTCCTCCCGCATCGTCAGGATCGCAACCGCGAGCGAGGGGTGGGCGACGAAGCACTGCGGGAGCGCCGCGAGGCTCGATCCGCCGGGCATCGTCAGATCGAGCGTGAGCAGGTCGGGCTTGTGCGCGCGGACTTCCCGCACCGTCGAAGGCACGTCGGCGGCCTCGGCGACGACGCGGAACTCCTCGGGGCGGCGCTCCAGGACGGTGCGGATGCCGTCGCGCACGACCGCGTGGTCATCGGCGATGAGGACCTCGATCGGTCGATCGGTCCCTGGCGTGTGGGCCTCCATCCATCACACCGTAGCGTCCCGAGCGGTCGATCCACACATAGACTTGATGTCTGCAAATCCGTGAATTCCCTCTCGGGGAGCGGGATCTGACCTACACGGACGACACCGATCGGCACTTTTGGACGACACGATCGGCACCCTCGATACGACAGACAAAAGCTCCCCGACCGTTCACCATTGCAATGCGATGAGCGTCGCGGCAACACCTGGCAGAAGCGACGGGAAGGCTCAGCGTCCTGCGCTGAGGCTGCTGCGCGGCGAGCGGTCGGAGACCCCTCGCAGCTTGGCTCGCGATCGGTCCTCCGGCTCGGCGTTGCGGCTCGTGGGTGACACTCCCCACGTGCTGCTCGCCGGAGCCGACCCCAAGCGCCGCGCGGCGGTTCGGGAGGAAATGCGCGAAGCGCTCGCGCCGGGCACACGCTTCGAAGAGGCGAGCCTAGTGTGGGAAGTCCTCCAACGGGCGCCCACGAGCGAGATCGTCGTGCTCGCCGACGACCTCCACGACGCGACGGCGGAGTCCCTGATGCTCTTACTCGGCGCCCGCCACCCGCGGCTGCCGATCATCTCCCTGGGCGCCTGCGCGCAGGATTGATCCCGCGGCCTAGACCTTTTCGCCACAACATCTAGGCTTCCACGGGTGCGCTCGGCAATCAGATCGCCCCGTCTGCGCAGGATCCTCCTGGCCTACTCGGTCAACGAGCTCGGCACCTGGTTCGGGTACGTCGCGCTCGCGGTCGGCGTCTACGACCACACCCACAGCGCGCTCGCGGTCGCGGGGGTCTTTATCGCCGGACGCCTGCTCCCCTCGCTCCTGACCCCCGCGCTCGTCGCGCGCGTGGAGGCCTCCCGGCGGCGGAGCGAGCTGAGCGGCCTCTACCTCCTGGAGGCCCTCGTCGCGGTCGCGCTCGCGTTGATGCTGAGCCACTTCTGGCTCCCCCTCGCGCTCCTGCTCGTGGCGATCGACGGCACCGCGGCGCTCGCGGCGAGCGCGCTCCTGCGGGCCGCGGTCGCCCGGATCGCCGCGGAGGAGGCGGAGGAGAAGGCGAGCGAGGAGATCGGCGAGGAATCGATCTTCCCGGCGGGCCGCGAGGCGGCGATCGAGCTCGCGCAGCGCCGGGCGAACGCGGCGTTGAACGTGGCCTTCACGCTCACGGTCGCCACGGGGCCGGCGATCGCGGGCGTCCTCGTCGCGCTCGCGGGCGGCCCGACCGCGCTGCTGATCGACGCCGCGAGCTTCCTCCTCTGCGGGGCGATCCTGATCGACCTGCACCCCCACGTCGAGGAGGCCGGCGGGTCTTCGGTGCGCGCCCGGTTGATCGCGGGCCTCGAGCACCTGCGGTCGGTCCCGCAGCTGCGCGCGCTCCTGATCGCCCAGGCCGTCGCGGTCGCGTGCTTCGCCTCGGTCGAGCCGATCGAGATCGTCTACGCGAAGAGCACCCTGCACGTCGGGGACCGCGGGTTCGGCCTGCTGATCGCCGCGTGGGGTCTCGGGATGGTGCTCGGGGGCCTCCTCTTCGCGCGCACCGTCCGCCAGCCGCTGAGCCGGCTGCTCGCGGGCTCCGCGCTGCTCGTGGGCGTCGCCTACCTCGCCGCGGCCGCCGCCCCGGACCTCGCCGTCGCGTGCGGCGCGGGGGTGATCGGCGGGATCGGCAACGGCCTCGAGGTCCCCGCGTTGATAAGCGCCGTGCAGCGCTTGACTCCGCCGCGACTTCAGGGTCGAATGATGGGCGTGGTCGAGTCGAT